>PMMV01000129.1 GCA_003162115.1 Methanobacterium sp. | reverse complement strand
ATTAAGGGACAAGTTATTAAAGCATTTGTAATACTCCGAGAAGGACACAAACTCAAGACAAAACTAATCGAAGAACTTAACAAACATGTAAGATACGAGTTAGGGCCTGTGGCAGTTATAGGTGAAATTGTACAGGTTGATTCACTCCCCAAAACTAGAAGTGGTAAAATTATGAGAAGAATATTAAGGTCCAGGGAGATTGGAGAAGATGTGGGTGATATTTCAACGCTTGAGGAATAATCGGATTTAAAAAGTTATAGGAGAATATTGAATTAAAACCCTTATTGGGGGAACAAAAAAAATGGTTGAAGAAACTATGAATAGAGTTATGTTGAAGGATTTAACAGCAAATCCTGCACCTTTAGGACTTTTAGGATTTGGAATAACTACAGTGCTGCTGAATATAAGTAATGCTGGTTTTTTCCCTTTAAACAGTATGATATTAGCAATGGCTTTGTCCTATGGGGGGATAGCACAATTAATGGCTTCTTGGATGGAGTACAATAAAGGTAACACTTTTGGAATGGTGGCATTTGGATCATATGGACTGTTCTGGTTGAGTTTCGTGTTACTGCTTATATTACCTAAGATGGGACTTGCAACGGCACCAAATGCAGTTTCCCTGGCGTCTTACTTTGTCATGTGGGGATTGTTCACACTGGTGATGTTTTTTGCATCCTTAAAACTCAGCAGAGGACTTCAAGTGGTGTTCATAAGTTTGGCAGTTTTATTCTTCCTCTTAACTGCAGGAGAATTAACTGGAAACTCTACTATAACCTTAATAGCAGGTTATGAAGGAATATTCACCGGATTATCAGCAGTTTATGTTGGACTTGCAACTGTAATAAACGAAACCTACAACAGAGACGTACTACCCGTATAAACTCAATTAAAATTTATTTAAATAGTTTATCGCCTCCAAAAAGTAGCTATTCAAATAAAGAGCTAATCCAATGAATTATAAAATGATAATAGGCCTATATTAACGGTTTATAAATTTTATTTATGAGGGATAGCTCCCTATACTATTTTTTTTATAATTTCTACCAAAATAAGGATATTATTATTAAATTTTTACTTAGATGCCAATTTTTTCGTAAGTAATTAATAATTAACCTTGAAGCATTATAGTTTGAAAAACATTAGTAAAAATTGAAAGCTCCTTTTGGGCTTATATAAATCATGATCATGTGGATTGAAATGGAATATAGATACTTTCATCATAGTCTCTTATTTATGTAAATCAACTTTTTAATGGGAAGTAACTTTTCACTTAACCTGGACATTCTTGTTGTGGCATAATTAACATTCTATTTATCCAAAATTGGATACAAAAAAAGTTGAGATTTAATCAGAATCTTTTTAAAATTATGTAAAAAAGGAAAATGAATATTTTAAAGTTTTTACTCTTTTATGTCGTACAATGCATTAATACCCTTGGTAAATGCAGGTTTACCCGCTAACAGAAGAACAACTCTTAAAACATCCACCACTTCATCTTTGGTTACACCAAGTTCCTTCATACCACTTAATATCTGTTTTTTAACTGCTCTATCGTCGGATGCAGCGGCAGCGATTCCTATGGCTACAAGTTTCTGAGTTTTATAATCTAAAGATTTCCCCGTATAACAAACATCATTTAAACTGATACTTATATCGTAAAGATCTGGATAGTCTTCCTTGACAGGTTTCATACCTTTACTGAAAAACACTTCTTCTTTCATAAACTGACACCTCAAAATGTTGATAATATTTATATAATTTATATTATGATTTTCAGTCCATATAAACTTAACTTAAAGATGTTAATTAAGATATTAAGCCATTATAAAGCCCTTTTATCTTCTCTTTCATCCATAATTCCACTTATCTTCTAAACGGGTTTGAAGAACTATTTTTAACTACGTTATTAAACTGTTTAAGAAATTGATGTTTATCCACGTAATTATTTGAAGGGTATGGAGAGTAATATTTTTAAAGAGAAGAATTCAAAGGACCTATGAGGCCATAATCGAGTATAAAATTAAATAGCAATTAATTTGTATCTATTATTGTTTAAGAATAGAATAAATTTACTAAATAAAAATTAAAAGATCAAAAAATGGTAAATGGAAGTATATATTAGACATTTTTATTATGGTTCATTTACATACCCTGTGATTTTTCTAAAGAAAAATATAGCGAAGTTCTGCTAAACCATATTCGGGCTTAACGAAGTAAATCTTCTAAGGGTGCCTATAATTTTGCTGAAAGCCTTCGAAGACAACAAACGCATATAACTTACAATGAAATTTTTCACATGGAATGTGTTTAATTGGAAAAACTGAATTCAATTTCTTTTATTTTAATCTTTTGAAGTAGGATGGTTGCTATAGACCAAACATCACACATATGAATTTACTTATAAATTTATCATTCATTTAGTCATAGGTGCTGTTAATTTAAGAGTAGATCTTAACTTGGAAGTCTCAATTACAATAATTGAAGTTTAATAGTTTTTCATCACTACGAAAATAATTTACTTATTTTGCATTTGTTGCTATTTAATTTTATTTNNTATACACTATAGTGACATGTTAAAAATCAACGATATCCAAATAAACAAAATCAAACTTGAAGCAAGAAACTTATTAGTTAAATTAGAGGATAATAAAGTTCACCCTGAACTGTATACTTTTTTTAAAAAACGATTAAAGACGTATAAATTTTATATAAATAGAGAATACGCCTTAAAATCTGAAATGGAATATGAAGAATCTTCACAACGATTATCAATAGTAATTAACATAATAATTCCAGAATATCTAATCCCAAAGGACCCTGAAAAAGCCACAGAAACAATTATGGATCCAATAGATGTATTCCAAAAATTCTACGAAGTAGAAACTTTAATATACAAAAGAAATCATCAAAAAATATCTATTTTTTAAGGGGTAATGTGAAATAGAATGTAGAAATTTCCCAGGTTTTACATTCATAAAATTCTAAGATTTCAGTATTAACAACATCTTAATTCTATTTAAAAAGGTTATTCCAATGTAAAATAATGGTATTTAGCGTTAAAACTTGATATAATGTATTTTTTTTTATCAAAAACTTTTTATACTTTATAAATATACTAATAAATACAAAAATTTATTGGTTAATTTGAAATTATTATGGTTACTAAAGAAACATGTAATAATATACAACCGGCTTTTGAAAGCCAATCAAACATCTATCCTGTTTTTATTGTAATTTGTGCGGTGGATTGTTGTCAAGAATGTGCAGATACTTACATAGGTAAAGTATTCATGTTAGATGCTGACAAGAATATGATGCCACCTCTACATAATGGATGTGTATGCTCTATAGTCTACTTTGGTTCCAAACTTGCAGCTGATGAAGCAGCCCAATTGGTTGAAAAAGAACGATTGACACGAAAAATCAATTCATAGTATGAATATTTTTTTACATTTTTTATACTAGAATATGAAAAATGATACATCCAAATACATTTTTGATTAGTTTGACAGCTAATGGAATGTTTTATTATAAAATTCTTCAAAGGAAGACTTGAATATTTTGAAATTAGTATGTATATATCCTCTTTTTTATCAAGTACGATGTTCAACCAACAGTTCCATCTGTTTCCTTCTATAATATCTTTAACCATTGTCATGATGCGTACTGGTTTGCCCGTTTGATCTTTTATAGCATAGACTGATAAATTTCCCCAGACAATCTCACCATTTTTATGTATATAGCATTTCTTCATCACAAAATTGTCAATTTTGCCTAAATTAAAAGCTTTTTCTGTTCCACTACTTCATCTAAATCTTCAAAAAATGTATAATCATTAAATTTCATCTTTAAAAGTTCATCTTTTGAATATCCAAGCATCTTACTCAGGGCATTATTAACACATAAAGGAGTGAAATCTAATGAAGCAATCATAAATCCTGTAAGAGATTGATCGAATATTAATCTGAAAATCTCATCCCTTTGATGTCTTGAATTTTCGGCTTTTTTATAAACAGTAATATCTGTAATAGTTAATTCTAAATTCTTTGAAATTTCCATTATCGTCTCTGACATTTATAGTTTCAAAGCGTGCGTAAAATGAGTTATTATCACTTCTAAGGAGTTTAAGTTCAGTTCTATCTTTTGTTCCTGTTTCATTGACTTTTTGGATGTGATTATGAAACCTGTGTCGAAATTCTCGATCAATGAATTGTATAAATGCTTTTCCAGTGAGATTAAGTTTTTCAACTCCAAAAAGTGATGTTCCTGTATAGTTCTTGGTTCAAATTATTGAGTAGGATACATTTATTTTTTTAGGGAATGCTTATAATGAGTCTAAAATAATCATTGAATGTTTTGGAAGTATTAATTCTATGTATTGGTTGATATAGATTAAGCATCACTAATATGACTTACTTATAAAGTGATGCATTAAATTATATTTACGTTCATTTATTCATACAATAGAATACCTACTATATCATTTAATCAGAGTTGCTGTTAATTTAAGAATATTATAATTAATAGTGTTCTAACATTTTCCAATCCATGATCAATAAATAACTACTGATAATTTGTTTTACGCCTACCAAATAATCTTTTTTCGTGATATATGTCACAAATTTGCCCATTTTCGTTAAATATATCTGATACGAAGTTTAAATTTATTAATAAGAGAAAAAATGATAAAACTTATTGAAAAAAAAATAAACAAAATCAAAACTTCTGCTACATACATATCTATCAAATTTGAGGACACACAAATTAGCAAAAAACAATATACATTTTTGAATGTTCGAATGTACAGATACAAATTTTATATAAATAGTGAATACACTTTGAAATCTGAAATAGAATATGATGAATCCTCAAAATTATTATCAATAGGAATTAATGTAAAAATTCCAGATCATTTCATCCCAAAAGACCCTGAAAAAGCTAAAGAAACAATTGTGGATCCAATAGATGTATTCAAAAAATTCTACGAAGCACAAAACGAAATATTCAAGAAAAATCACTAGAAAATATAGATCTTTGCTTAATTTGGTATGGTGAAGTATAATGTTGTTCCTTTTCCTGGTTCTGATTTAGCCCATATTTGTCCACCGTGTTGATGTACAATTTTTTGTGCTATTGCAAGTCCAATTCCGGTTCCTTCATACTCATCATTCCTGTGCAAACGTTGGAATATTATGAAGATTCGATCTAAATGTTGTGAGTCAATTCCTATACCATTATCTTTTATACTGATAATGTATTGGTTGTTTTCTTTGGTAGAGGATATATGAATCTTAGGAGGTTTTTGGCCATGGTATTTAATTGCATTTCCAATTAGATTTTGGAATAGTTGAACTAATAACTTTTCATCCCCATTGACAGTGGGTAAAGGATCGTAGTCTATTATTGCATTATGTTCTTCAGTTGGTACTATTAAGTTTATTAATGCTTCCTCCAATACTTTTTCAAGTTTCACAGGTCTAAACACTTGTTCTTTGTTGGTAACTCTTGAATATTCCAGAAGGTCATTAATCATGTCGTTTAGACGTTTAGCCCCATCAACAGCAAATCCAATGAATTCATTGGCATCCTGATCCAACTTATCATTATATCGCCGCTCGAGTAACTGTAAAAAGCTTGTAATCATCCGTAATGGTTCACGCAAGTCATGAGATGCTACATATGCAAAATGTTCAAGGTCAGCGTTGGATTTTGCAAGTTCTTCCGTACGTTTCTCAACTTTTTCCTCAAGGGTATCCTGATATCCCTTTAATTTATTTTCTGCTTTTTTCATTTCGTTAATGTCACGAGCAGCAGCAAAAACCCCAATAACCTCACTAGATTCATCCGTATATACAGAAGCATTGTACAAAACAGGAGTTATTTTACCATGCTTATGCTTGATTTCCAGCGGATAATCATAAACAGAACCTTCTTTGAATACTTGTTTATATCCAGATCGGGCTTTTTCAGGTTCGGTGAAGTAATCTGAAAAATCAGTGCCGATAAGTTCGTCCTTGGAGTAACCTGTAGCAGATTCTGTAGATTTATTTACATCGGTGATTTTTCCATCGGGCCCGATAGTAACCAGTGGATCCAGACTAGCTTCAATCAAACTACGATTATATCTACTCGATAATTTCAAAGCTTCCTCAGTTTTTTTAAATTTAGTAATGTCATTGAAAATTATACCAACTTCCCGACTTTCAGAGCCACCAATCTTAAATGCATAAACATCATACCACCTATTCAACGCATTTGCTGGGTTTACAAAGCGCAGAGGTTTACCAGTTAAAGCTATTTTGCCATAAATTTCAAACCAATGTTCCTCATGATCAGGCGCAAGATCACGCATCAGTTTACCTTGTGCATCATGCAGTCCAGTTTGTTTTGCAAAAGCAGGATTAATCTCTAAAAACCGGTAATCAATAGGCTTATCATTAAAATCAAAAATCACTTCTATAGTGCAAAAACCCTCATCAATAGAATTAAATAAAGTTAGATAATGATCCTTGCTTTCTTTTAAAGATTCATAAGCATCTTCAAGCTCAGCTGTACGGAACTCCACCAATTTTTCCAACTGCTCCCGATATTGAGTTAGTTCCGCTTTCGCTAGCTTTTGATCGGTGATATCATAAATAAAAGCAATAAACTTGATTTCAGTGCCAATTTGGATCGATTCAAAACTGCTGAGTATGATACGGTTTTCGCCGGATTTAGTTTGTATTTCATATTCTATGTCCCGGGTTGAACCTTTTTCCTTTAATTCATTTACAGCATACTGTCGTGCCTTAGTCTTTATTATATTTAATTCTTCGGGTGTATGGCCAATTAATTCCTGTTTACTATAACCCGTTAACTTCATGAAACTTTCATTAACTTCCATATAGCCGCCTTTATCATCATTTAATGTCATTGCAGCAGGATTGGCATAGAAAGCTTTATAAAATTTCTCTTCACTCTCCTTTAGTACTTGGTTTAGATTCACTAAATAATCTTGCTGCTGATGAAGTTCTTCATTGGAGACTTTTAGTTCTTCAGTGGTGGATTGTAATNNTTCTTCTGTAAGTTGTTGTTCATTTTCCAAAAGTTTCTGCTTCTGCTCTTCGACTTTTTTTTGTTTAGTGATGTTACGATAGACGACAACATATCCTGCAGTTCCAAAACAATCAGAGATCTTAGTAGAATTCTGTTCAACAATGATATCGGTTCCGTTCTTATGCTTAGTACTGATTGTAGTTCTTGAAACGCCTTTGTGTTCCAATTCTTCAATTACACTCTCTCTTTCGCCAGGTGCATATTTTGGACGCAAGAGTTCTATCGAGTTATTACCTCTTGCTTCAGCTTGAGTGAAACCATACATCTGTTCTGCACCATTATTCCAGTAGGTTATCCGAAAATTAGTATCGAGTCCAAAAACAGCATCATTTACTTGAGTGAGCAGATATGCTTGATATCTAATTTCTTCTTCAGCTTTTTTACGTTCAGTGATGTCTGTAATGAATGAATAATAATATTCAGGTGTGCCATCTTCATTTTTCACTAGATGCACAAGTAGTTCGATTGGTACATGGCTTCCGTCCTTCTGGATATACTCTTTTTCGTACCTTACTGGTTGTCCTGTGCGTTGAAGTTCTTCAAGCTTTTCATTTTCCATATCCCTGAATTCATGAGGAGTGAGAATTTCAGACCAATCTGTACTTTTGAGCTCATCCTTAGTGTAACCAGTAAGCTCTTCAAATGCTTTATTAACAAGTCCCAACCGCCCGTCAGGATATCCTACACCAAATGGCTGAGAAGAATTTTCAAGTAAGTTTGCAAGTAAAGCTTCGCTTTTTCTACTTTTATTCAATTCCTTTTCAATTTTAATATGAGTATCCTCTCTAACCATAATTGTTCACTTTCATTAAAATAATATCCAAAAAATATCTTTGATAATATTCCTATTTATAGATGCTTAAAAAAAAATTGAATTGATTTAGGATTAAGAAAATGTGACCAAATTTTTATTCTAATATTTGGAATATTTTTTGACTAATTTGGACATTTTTGCCGAGGCATCATTACATGCCAATCGATTTATTCTAAATAAAAATATTGCGAAGTTATGGATAACCATATTCGAGCTTAATGAAGTAAATCTGATATATATGAACTTTGAAACTTTCTATTTCAAAATGTGAAAATAATAAAACTAGACATTAAAATTTTATTTTAAACCTTTTCCTTGGGAGGATAAAAAGGGATATTTCTAAAGTATTCTTTAAATTTAAATCACCAATCTTCTATAGCCCTTGAGTATTTGATATCCAAGGCTTCAAATTCAATTCATGTGAACTGCGCAAATATTATGGGACGATCCCAAGAATTTCATCAAGAAGTCGCAAGTTTTTCATATATCTAATTCTTTGAAAGTAATTTTAAATTCTGTTCCATTGCCTTTGTTTAATTCTATTTCACCATCTATTTGTTCGGTTAAACTGTTTACTATTTGTAAACCGAGTGAATTTGTGTTTTGGAAGTTTATATCTTCGGGGAATCCTATTCCGTTATCTTTAACGGCGAATTCGTAGTGATCATTTTTGAGATAGAAATCGATGTTGATTTTTCCTTTCCTTCCGTTTGGAAATCCGTGTTTTATACTGTTTGTTATAAGTTCGTTTACTATCAAACCTAATGGTATAGAGGTGTTGATGTCCAGGAGAATATCTTCAACATTAATTTTTAGTTCTATAAGATTTCGATCAGATACATAAGTATGAAACAGTTCAGTGGCGAGTGAAGTGATATAGTCACCGAAATCGATCCTTTTGAGATCGGTGGATTGATATAATCTTTCATGTATAAGGGCCATTGATCGTGCACGGTTTTGACTTTCCTTGAAAATATTTTGGGATGCTTTATCTTTTATGTATCCTGACTGGAGATTTAGTAAGCTGGATATGATCATCAAATTGTTTTTTACTCGGTGATGGATTTCTTTAAGTAGCATTTCTTTTTCTGTGAGTGAATTCTTAAGTTGTATTTCTATATTTTTTCGTTCTGTTATATCTCTTAATGATCCTTCAATACCAATAGGATTTTTAGATGAATCGAATAGTAAATGCGCATTGGTAGATACATAAAGCAAGTTATTATCTTTGGCTTTTAATATGATTTCATAATCAGCTACTTCCCCTTTTTTCTCAATTTCTTTTATAAGATATGTTCTATCTTCAGGGTTTAAATAGAAGGTTTCAACGGTTTTATTAATTAATTCCTCTGGTTTATATCCCGAATATCTTTCTATAGACGGACTTATTTCAATTATATTTCCTTTTAAGTCGGTTTGATAAAATATATCCTGCACATTTTCAAATATATTTCTATACATTCTTTCGCTGTTCTTTAATGCTTTTTCTGCTTTTTTTCGTTCGGTAATGTCTCTTAATGTTCCTTCAATTCCTATTGGTTTGTTCTTTAAGTTTAATAACAACTGAGCATTAATGGATGAGTCAATTAAATCTTCGTTTTTTGTTTTAAGTTTGAGTTCATAGTCAACTAATTCNNTTTATATCCGGAATATCTTTCAATAGAAGGACTTATTTCGGTTATATTGCCCTCTGTGTCGGTTTGAAAGAAAACATCCTGGATGTTATTGAAAATTTTTTTATACTTCCTCTCACTATTTTCCAATACTTCCTCTGTTTGTTTACGTTCTGTAATGTCACGTGAGATTGCTAGTGCAACTTTCTTTCCATTTAACTGAAAAATATGATTGTTAATTTCAACTGGTATTTTTTTTCCATCCTTGGTTTGATGTATTATCTCAAAATTAGCATGTCCTTTTTCAGAGAGTTTTAAAGCATTTTGTGGCATTTCTGATCTTTTTTCAGGAGCGACAATATCTGCTGGAGTCATGTTCAAAAATTCATCACGAGAGTAGCCTAATCGTTCAATTCCAATCTCATTTACTTCAATGAACTTCCCTGGTAGGCCATCATCTTTTATTAAATTTAGACCGATCATATCATTAGCATTGTTAAATACCTCATGGAATTTCTCTTCACTTTCTTTTAAAGCTATTTCTGATTTTTTTTGCTTTGTTATGTCTCTGGCGATTGTTGAGATTCCAACCAGATTTCCGGAATTATCAAAAATTGGAGACATGGTAATTGAAACGTCTACTTGTTTAGCGTCTTTATCAATTCTAATAGTATCATAGTGAAAAACCCTTTTTCCATCTTTAATTTTTTTAATTAATTGGTTAATTTCACTTTTTAGTGAAGGCGGTGCCAATATGGATATATTTTTTCCTATAACTTCCTCAGCCGAATAACCATATAAAAGTTCTGCACCTTTATTCCAAGTTGTTATATTCCCATCGAGAGTTTTGGTAATAATTGCATCATCTGATGACTCCACAACATTAGCCAACAATTGAATTTTTTCAACCTTTTCATCCATCAAATCAACCCAAATAAAAAAAACTTATATATCAACTTATTATTAATAATCTATTTATTATATCTTATAAAATACCACTAATAGGAAGGGGTTTAAAAAAAAGAGTATTTTGTGATAATTTTAACTTCTTTTGAATAATATTAAGTTAAATCAATTTCGTATAAAATGAATTGCATAATCGGCACTGATCCAATAGAATTAACATTTTTTAACAGATACTAATTAATATCCATATTAAACACTCCATTAATATCTCTAAAAAAAGCAAAATATAGATAGCAATTTTTACAAACTACTCATTGATCGTTCAATCAAAGTTTTTATTAAATGTAATTTGGATGTCCCATAAAAACAAATAGTAATTAATAACATACAATTTTATTGGTTATTCATAATGGCAGAAGTTAAAATTTTACTTGTAGAGGATGAAAGCATAGAAGCCATGGATATCAAACGAACATTGGAATCTTTTGGTTATG
>PMMV01000134.1:5711-7995 GCA_003162115.1 Methanobacterium sp. | reverse complement strand
GCACAGAGTGGTTACATGCAGAGAAGACTGGTTAATGCCCTTCAGGATCTGAATGTACAGCCAGATGGAACTGTAAGAGACAACAGGGGAGTTATTATCCAAACTCAATATGGTGAAGACGGTATAGACCCTGCAAAAAGTGACTACGGTAAAGTTGCAGACATAGACAGGATGATAGACGAGATGAGGATAAAATCCAAGGCTGGAAAATAACCAGCATGGATTCATCATAGTATTATCCATTTTAATATAATGAGATTATTAAGTATCATTTATGGGATGTAATAGGATCAGGTGGTTTTGTGGACATTGAGAAGGTAGAAAAGGTTGTTAAAAAGAAAAGGACCAAATTTCCTGAAAAACTTATTTATGAAATAGCTGAAGCAGCCGAAAGACATGAATTAAACGACAAGGAACTAGATGAACTTGTTAAGGAAATTAAAAAGGCTAACCAGCGTGCAGGTGTCGAAAATGGAGAGGCCGTAGGCACGGTAGCTGCACAGTCAGTTGGAGAGCCAGGTACCCAGATGACTATGCGTACTTTTCACTATGCAGGTGTTGCAGAGCTGAACGTTACACTGGGACTCCCACGTCTCATAGAAATTGTGGATGCCAGAAAGAAAATATCAACTCCAACTATGGGGATATATTTTGATGAGGAATACAGTGCAGACGAAGAGTTTGTAAGAAAAATAGCCAATCGTATTGGTAAGATCATATTAAACGATATCTTAAAGGATTTCAACGTAAACTACGCTAATATGAACCTTTCCATAGAGATCGATGAGGATAAGGTAAATGATAAAAGACTTGAATACGATGAGATCATTGCCAAGATAGAAAAAGCTTTTAAGAAAGTAGAAATAGATAAGAACCTACTCAGTTTTGAACCTACGATTTCTGATCCTAAACATGCAATAAGAGAGTTAAGACTTTTAGCTGATAAGGTTCGCGATCTGCAGATAAGCGGTGTTAAAAACATCGGAAAGGTCGTGATCAGGAAAGAAGGTGCAGAATGGGCTATACACACCGAAGGTTCAAACCTTGGAGCCGTCCTCAAAATGGAGGGTGTAGATAAGACAAGAACAAGCACAAACGACATCCACGAAGTAGAGAAAGTTCTAGGAGTAGAGGCAGCACGAAACGCAATCATACATGAAGCTCAGAGTACAATGGAAGAACAAGGACTTACAGTTGATGTAAGACACATTATGCTGGTTGCAGATATGATGACTGCTGATGGTAAGGTAAAATCCATTGGAAGACACGGTATAAGCGGTGAAAAGGCTAGTGTTCTTGCAAGGGCTTCTTTTGAAGAGACAGGTAAACACCTTTTAAGAGCCAGTATCAGAGGAGAAATTGATCACCTCACTGGTATAATTGAAAATATTATAATAGGACAGCCAATACCACTGGGAACAGGGTCTGTGGGCGTCATTATGAAAGAGAAGAAATAGGAGGCAGTAGATGGATATAGATAGAGGAGTAAGAGTTGCTGTAGATACAGGTAATGTCATACTTGGATCTGACAAATCAATTCAGGAGCTGAAACTTGGAAAGGGAAAGCTCGTGATCATTGCAGGTAATTGCCCTACAGATATTAGGAAAGATGTTGAACAGTATTCAAAATTATCAGATGTCACTGTTTACAATTATGATGGTACAAGTGTAGATCTAGGATCCGTATGCGGTAAACCATTCACAGTTGCAACATTAATTATTAAGGATCCTGGTGACTCCACTATTTTAGAGATAATGGGGTAGTTTCTGTGACCATAAAATTTTCAACCAACGAAATAAGATACATTGCATTGTTTGAAAGCATGACCGGTGCCATGGTAAAGGACTGTTTAGTGGATGATGAAAATGGTAAATTAACATTCCTGGTTAAAAAGGGAGATATGGGACTTGCCATTGGAAAAAGAGGAAGCACAGTTGCCAAGGTTCAGAAAACAGTTGATAANNAGTATAAGAATACTTCAGAAAGAAAACGGGGAGAAAATTGCCACTCTTGAGACAGATTCAAGGAATAAACGCACTGCAATTGGAAAGGGCGGTCAGAACATTGAGCGGGCAAGACTATTGGCCAAGAGGCAGCATAATATAAATAACATTATTATAAAATAGAGAAGAACCGAAGAAACAGATGTTCAAATCATANNAAGGTTCAGAAAACAGTTGATAAGGGTGTTGAGGTTATTGAACATTCGGATGATCCTGTTGAATTTATAGGAAATCTCATGGCCCCCGCCAAGATCAGGAGTATAAGAATACTTCAGAAAGA
>PMMV01000134.1:0-5703 GCA_003162115.1 Methanobacterium sp. | reverse complement strand
ATAATATTATTAAAATAATTAATTGGATAGATCTGATAAATTTGATTAAATGGTAATTTTACAAGGAGGAATTTCATTTGCCAGGACTTTTCGCAGCAAAAAAGCTTAAAAAGAATAGACAGAACTTCAGGTGGAAGGATGTGGAGTATAAGAGGAAAGCTCTTAGATTAGATGTTAAAGCTGACCCATTAGAAGGCGCACCTCAGGCTAGGGGAATCGTTATTGAGAAGGTGGGTGTAGAGGCAAAACAGCCCAACTCAGCCATAAGGAAATGTGTACGTGTCCAGCTTATAAAAAATGGTAAACAGTTAACAGCCTTTGCTCCCGGAGACGGTGCAATCGGATTCATAGACGAACACGATGAAGTCATGATCGAGGGAATTGGAGGACCATCAGGAAGGTCTATGGGTGATATCCCCGGCGTCAGGTGGAAGGTTACAAAGGTTAACAACGTATCATTACAACAAATGGTTATAGGTAGAATTGAAAAACCAGTAAGATAAAAGTGAGGTAATTTTAATGAGTTTTAAGGTCTTCGATAAATGGGATTTAGAAGAGGTAAAAGTAGAGGACTTAGGTCTGGTAAACTACATTTGCCTCGACGAAATTCTGGTTCCGCACACTCTGGGAAGGCATGTTAAAAGGCAGTTCGCAAAATCCAAAGTCTCAATAGTTGAAAGGCTCATGAACAAGATCATGAGAACTCAGAGAAACTCGGGTAAGAAGAACAAGTCCTACAACATAGTCAAAGGGGCCATGGATATTATAAACCAGAGGTCAAAAAAGAACCCTCTTCAGGTTCTAGTGAAAGCTGTTGAAAACACTGCACCAAGGGAAGAAACAACCAGAATTAAATATGGTGGAATAGGATACCAAGTTGCAGTAGACATAGCACCACAAAGAAGGGTTGATCTGGCTGTTGGATTCTTAACTAGAGGCGCTCTACAATCTTCATTCAAAAGGAAACGATCTGTAGAAGAATGTCTTGCCGATGAACTTCTTTACGCAGCAGAGTACGATACAAGAAGCTTTGCAATCGGGAAGAAGGAAGAGAAAGAAAGAATTGCAAGATCTGCCCACTAATGTTGAATGATTTATAAATTTTGGTTACTAGGTGATTTTGGTGAGTAGACGTACTAAAATGATTAACAAGATTAAGGAATTGATGTACACTCCTAAGTATATAAGAAACATCGGTATAGTGGCCCATATTGACCATGGGAAAACCACTCTATCAGACAACCTCCTGGCTGGAGCAGGCATGATCTCTAGAGAACTTGCAGGTGATCAGCGTTTCCTGGATTTTGATGATCAGGAACAGGCAAGAGGAATTACTATTGATGCAGCAAACGTTTCAATGGTACACAAATACAAGGATGAAGAGTACCTCATAAACCTAATAGACACACCAGGTCACGTTGATTTCGGTGGAGATGTTACAAGGGCAATGAGGGCTGTTGACGGTGCAGTCGTAGTTGTGTGCGCAGTTGAAGGTATAATGCCACAGACAGAAACTGTTCTACGTCAAGCTTTAAAAGAAAATGTTCGTCCTGTTTTATTCATAAACAAGGTCGACCGTCTTATAAACGAGCTCAAACTTGAGGGAGACGAACTACAAAATAGATTCCTCAAAATAATAGCCAGTGCTAACAAGCTAATAAAAAATATGGCTCCAGAAGAGTTCAAAAAGGAATGGCTTTCACGAGTTGAAGATGGAAGCGTTGCATTCGGTTCAGCATACCATAACTGGGCTATAAATGTTCCAATGATGCAAAAAACGGGCATTACCTTTGATGATATTTACGAAGCATGTAGGGATGACAAACAGAAGGACTTAGCTGAAAAAGTACCTATACATGATGTTCTTTTAGGAATGGTTGTTGACCACCTCCCAAGTCCAGAAGTATCCCAGATGTACAGGGTGCCAAATATATGGTCCGGCGATATAGAATCTGTTGAAGGACAGGGTATGATACACACCGACCCCGATTCACCACTAGCAGTCATGATCACAAACGTGAGTATAGACAAACATGCAGGTGAAATAGCAACTGGAAGGGTTTATGGTGGAACCATAGAGAAAGGATCAGAAATATACTTCGTAGGTTCACATGGAAAAGCTAGAATCCAACAAGTTGGAGTTTACATGGGTCCAGAACGTATAAATACTGATAAGGTTCCTGCAGGAAATATAGTTGCAATAACCGGTGCAAAAAATGCTGTAGCCGGTGAAACTGCAACCAACTTTGGAACGAAAATCGATCCATTCGAAAGTATTGAACACATATCAGAGCCAGTTGTTACAGTTGCAGTCGAAGCTAAAAGCACCAAAGACCTTCCAAAACTTATAGAAGTTCTAAGACAGATTGGAAAAGAAGATCCTACTGTCAGAGTAGAAATCAACGAAGAAACAGGCGAGCACCTCATATCTGGTATGGGTGAACTTCACCTTGAGATCATAACCTACCGTATAGATGAAAAAGGTGTGGAAATCGAGACTTCAGAACCAATCGTTGTTTACAGGGAAACAATAGCTGGAAAAGCGGGTCCTGTCGAAGGAAAATCCCCGAACAAACATAACAGGTACTACATTGATATCGAACCTTTATCTGACGAACTTTTCAACGCCATACAAGATGGAAAGATCAAAGAAGGTCGTGTTAAAAAGAAAGAAAATACATCAACATTCACAGAGTTTGGTCTTCCAAAAGACGAGGCAAAAAAGGTGTGGGATGTTTACAAGAGGTCTCTCTTCATCAACATGACACGTGGTATTCAGTACTTGGATGAGATAAAAGAACTTCTACTCGAAGGATTTGAAAGCGCACTTGACGATGGCCCAATTGCCAGAGAGAAGGTCATGGGACTTAAAATAACACTCAAAGACGCCAAAATTCACGAAGATGCTGTTCACAGGGGTCCTGCTCAGGTTTTACCTGCGATAAGGAAAGCTGTGTATGGTGCAATCATGCTGGCGAACCCAACGCTACTAGAGCCAATACAAAAAGTATTTATCAACGTTCCACAAGACTATATGGGTGCAGCGACTAGGGAAATACAGAACAGAAGAGGGCAGATTGTGGATATGTCTCAAGAAGGGGACATGGCAACACTAGAATCGACTGTACCTGTTGCTGAAATGTTCGGATTCGCAGGAGATATAAGATCTGCTGCTGAAGGTCGATGTCTCTGGTCAACTGAGAGTGCAGGATTTGTAAGATTACCTCCTGAGCTTCAGAAGACAATAATAAGGGAAATAAGAGCTAGGAAAGGATTAAGTCCAGAACCTTATGGACCAGATCATTACATAGGCTGATCATAAATTTGATGAATAAAACTAATATATTATATAAAATGTTAAATGGAGGTATATTTTATGGCTAAAACAAAAGAACATATGAACTTAGCGTTTATTGGACACGTAGACCATGGTAAATCAACACTTGTCGGACACATTCTCCTACAATCAGGAGCTATAGCAGAACAGCAGCTATCCGCTGGCGAAAACAAGTTTAGGTTTGTTATGGACAAGCTCCAAGAAGAAAGAGAAAGAGGGGTTACAATCGANNGGTCACAGGGATTTCGTTAAAAACATGATCACAGGTGCATCCCAAGCAGATGCAGCTGTCCTGGTTGTTGCAATAGATGACGGTGTAATGCCCCAAACGAAGGAACACGCTTTCCTTGCAAGAACACTCGGTATCAACCAGTTGATCATAGCAATAAACAAAATGGATCTTGTGAATTACGACGAAGCAAAGTTCAACGACCTCAAAGAAGAAGTATCCGCTCTAATCAAAACAGTAGCATACAAACCAAAAGATATCAACTTCATACCAATCTCTGCATTTCAGGGAGACAACATAACTGTAAAATCTGACAAAACACCTTGGTACAAAGGACCATCACTTGTTGAATCACTAGCTGAACTCAATGCACCAGAAAAACCTACACAGCTTCCATTAAGGGTACCAGTTCAAGATGTTTACTCAATCACAGGTGTAGGAACTGTTCCAGTGGGAAGGGTAGAAACTGGAATCATGAAAAGAGGAGACAATATTATATTTGAACCTCCAGGATCAAGTGGAGAGGTAAAAACTATAGAGATGCACCATGAAATGCTAGATCAGGCAGAACCCGGCGACAACGTAGGTTTCAACGTTCGAGGTGTTGGTAAAAATGATATCAGGAGAGGTGACGTTGCTGGACACACATCTAATGCACCAACAGTTGCAAAAGAGTTCACAGCACAGATCGTTGTACTGCAGCACCCTGGTGTTATCACCGTTGGTTACACTCCTGTATTCCATTGTCACACAGCTCAGGTTGCATGTACTTTCATGGAACTTCAGAAAAAACTAGACCCCGCAACAGGTCAGACCAAGGAAGAAAATCCAGATTTCCTTAAAACTGGTGACGCAGCATTTGTTGTTGTTAAGCCAACCAAACCAATGGTAATCGAGAAAATCAAAGAAATTCCTCACATGGGAAGATTCGCTATTAGGGATATGGGTCAAACTGTGGCAGCAGGAATGTGTATTGATATCGTACCAGCGAAGTAAATTAACAGAATGATTAACTGAAGGTAAAATTAAACCTTCTTTTTATTTTTATGGAGGATTGGAATGCACAAAGCCAGAATAAAACTTACAGGTACAGATCCTGAAAAACTTGCATACGTATGCGATCAGCTTAAAAGAATAGCAGAGCGAACAGGTGTGGATCTATCCGGGCCAATACCATTGCCAACAAAAAAACTCGTGGTGCCAACCCGTAAATCTCCAGATGGAGAAGGAAAAGCTACATGGGAAAAATGGGAGCTAAGAATCCACAAGAGGCTTGTTGGAATCGAAGCAGATGAGCGTGCAATGCGTCAGGTCATGAAGGTCAACGTACCCGACAACGTGAGTATAGAAATTGAATTAAAAAGCTAAAATAGCTTAAACCTTTTTTTGAATTATGCCGGGATAGCCTAGCCAGGGAAGGCGCAGGACTTGAGATCCTGTGGAGTTTGACTCCACCTGGGTTCAAATCCCAGTCCCGGCGTTCANNGGGTTCAAATCCCAGTCCCGGCGCTAAACCTTTAAGCTATTTAGATATCTCAATACTTTACTATTCTATTTTTAAGTTTTTTAATCAAGATCTACCTCAATAAATGAATTTTTGATAGATTTTTAATTATTAGGACAAATTAACCAGCCTATTTAATTTACTAACTCCAATTAAAAATTGACCTGACTGTTTATCAAAAAATAATTTATGACTCCAAATTAAATATATAATCAGAATAGTTTTGGAGGGGTGATCATGAGGTCNNAATCTTCATGTCAGTTTTCATCAAGTGCATAAGACAGATTGTGGCAGAGTGCGCTATAAAAAGGTGTGTGAAAAGGATGGAGAGGAACTTAAACTAGATGATATTATAAAAGCTTACATTGTCGGTGGAGAATGTTTGAAATTTACAGATGAAGAATTAGATGCTCTTAAACCTTTTTCTACAAAAATTATGGAAATTTTAGGCTTCTGCAAAGTTGAAGAGGTCCCTGTAGAATCATTGAGCAAATCTTATTATATAGGAACAGACTCTCCACAGAAGGGAGGTGCAGGAAAAAGTTTCCTTTTATTAAAGGAAGCTATGATCAAAAGCAGTAAAATAGCTATTGTAAAATGGGTTTCTAGGACCAATGAATATATTGGAATGAT
>PMMV01000072.1 GCA_003162115.1 Methanobacterium sp. | reverse complement strand
GAAGAACTTCAAAAACTCATTAAAAAATACGATGATGCAAAGAAACTTGCTGAAAGGCTTCTATCAGAACTTGAAGCTAAAGAAGATAATCCTCAACCAGAACCTCAAACTAACCTGATAAATCGGTCATAGTTACAATTCAAGGAATAAAATTCTTCTTATGATTTGTTCATATTGAAAGTGTTAACGAATTCAAATTTCTAATTATAGGTCTTTATATTTCCAAGATGCTACTGCAGCTTGTCCCATGGAAACTGAACCATCACCTGCGCAAGAATTTTTGTGTTGAACAAATGTTAAACCTGCAGATTTAACAGCATTACTCACAGCAACACTTATTGCCTCATTGTAAAATACTCCTCCTGAGCCACCTATGATTTTTACTCCTGTATTCTCTGCAGCATTTATCGCCATTTCAGCAAGACCCAGTGCAACTGCTTTTTGTGAGGCACGTGCTATATCTTCTATTCTCTCCCCTTTTTCTTTCATCTCTAAAGCAGAGGTTAGTATCTTGGATGTGTTTAGAAACTCCATTCCGTCATTAATTTCAATTTCAAAAGGTATTTTGAGAGTATTTCTGCTACGATAAGCAGCGGATTCAAGTTTCATTGCACATTCACCTTCATATGTTCTTTTTCCACATATTCTAAGGGTGGCCGATAGTGCATCAAGGATTCTACCTGTACTGGTCGTTATACTCGTGTTAAAACCATTTTGAAGTTGTTTTAGAACAAGATCTACTTCCCTCTCACCATGTTTGAAGTAATCAATATAACCTGTTTTCATAAGTTTAACAAGTTGTTCTGTATCCATGTGACCATATAACATGGACATAACCATTCTTACAGGATATTTAGTTGTTAAATCACCACCNNTCATCTCCATATCCTACACCATCTGCAGCTATGCATATTAGTTCATCAATATTATTATCAACACACAGGGCTGCTGCATGAGCATGGTGGTGTTGAACCCTTATAATATCAGAATCGAGTTCTTTACTTATCTTCTCCGCAAGTTTGGTGGTAAAGAACATTGGATGGAGATCGCATGCAACCACATCTATGTTTTCTGTTTTGGTTATGTCCATCATATGATCCACAGCTCTTTGCAAGTATCTGAAAGTTTCATATTTAGTGGTGTCTCCTATATGTTGAGAGACATAACATTTTCCCTCTTTAAGAAGTGAAAACGTCACATCTATCTCTGGACCAAGAGCAAGTACGTTTAAATCATCAGCTATATTAAAAAAGTCATAAGGTTCTGGTACATACCCCCTACTACGTCTTATAAATGCCATTTCATTGCCTCTGAACCTTACTACAGAATCATCACAGCGGTTAACTATTTCACGGTTGTGTAAGAGATAATAATCTGCTATTCCGTTGAGTTTGGAAATTATTTCCTTGTTTTCAATAAGCATGGGCTCCCCGGGTATGTTTGCAGAAGTCATTATATATGCTGGTTCTTTCGTGTAACTGAAGAGTAAATGGTGCAGTGCAGAGTAGGGAAGCATCACTCCAAGATTATGAAGATCTGGGGAAACGTATGATGAGAGCATGTAATCATCATTTTTGTTCAAAACTACTATGGGTCGTCTTCTAGATTCTAAAACATTTTTTTCAAGATCTGAAATTTCTGCAAATGTTTTGACAGTTGTTACATCTTTTGACATACATGCAAAGGGTTGGCTGTATCTTCCAAGTCTTTTTCTAAGTTCTTGCACTGGATAGTCTTCAGTTGTCTTAACAACAAGATGTGTGCCTCCAATGCCTTTAATTGCAAGAATATTTCCTGCGTCAATTAGCATAGCAGCTTTTTTAATAGGATTTTTACTTTCCATATTCTTTTCACGATATAAAAACACTTCAGGTCCACAGACAGGACAACAAGTTGCTTCAGCATGATACCGGCGGTCTTCAGGATCTTTATATTCGGCTTCACATTCCTCGCAGAGTGGAAAATCATTCATTGAAGTGCGTTCGCGGTCGTATGGAATTGAACTTATTACAGTGAAACGGGGACCGCAGTCTGTACAGGCTGTGAATGGATAGTTATTCCTTCTATCTGAATTTTTGAACACCTCATCTAGGCAGTTATTGCAGGTAGCAATGTCAGGTGGGATCACTGATGATCCTGAAAAGTTTTCGGAACTTTTAAGTATTTTGAAATCATGAAATTCTGCATTTTCATAATGATCAATCCATTCTATTGTAATAGAGTTTATCTTGGATATTGGGGGTTTTTTATCTTTTAAATTAGTTATAAACTCTTTTATATCCTTTTTTTGACCTTCAATAACTATTTCAACGACATTTCCAAGGTTTCTTACATAACCATTAACTTTCATACTATTAGCTATCCTATAAACTGTAGGTCTAAACCCTACACCTTGCACTATTCCCTGTACCAGTATTTTGGCCTTTTCCACCTTGACACCTCTAATATAATGATAAATTTTATTAATGTTGTGAACATTTTTCTTAATTTGATTTAATTCTTAAGTCTTATATATCCAAAGATATGTTCATATTTCATAATCTCATTTATTCCAATTAGTAAAATTAAATATCTTAACATCTTCAAGAAGTTTATAATTTTATTAACATGACAATTTCTTTGGAAGAACATCAAACCGATTGATCAATGGTCCAATATTTATATTTAAAAATTGAATCTATCTTCTACCTTTAGGACAATTATAGATACATAAACCACAAACAGGTATTTTACCAGCATCTTCCATTACTTTAAAGTATTTCTCACATTTTTTTGCATCGTATCTTACTTCTCTACTTTCATCTGCCCTAAAATTTTTTCCTGTAAAGGCTGAAACTGGACATGTATCTACACAGTCTGTGCATTCTCCACAACCGTTTTCAAGAGGTTCACCTGTAGGGTTAAGGGGAGCTTCTGTCAGGACGGTAGTCCAACGTACCCTGGGACCAGCTTCAGGTGTTATTAAGAGGCAACTTTTACCTATCCATCCTAATCCTGCCATATTTGCTGCCAATTTATGTGAAAAAACTGCAAATAACTTATTATTATCATACCTTTCTGATGCTGGGATTGGAAGAGCTTTATACCCTTCTTTCTGAAGTAGACTGCTTATTCTTGAGGATATCAGATCTAAACGAAGATTAATAATATCGTATGTGTGATGTCTGTAGTTTACAGCCACTGACCTTTCAAATCTTTGAGGGAGCTGATCTACAATAGTATCTAATAGGATTATACCAATTGATATAGCCCTTGGATACCCCATAACCATATCTCCGCCCTGATTTTGAATGAAGTCTTTTACAGGAGTTATATCAGCAACTCCAAAAAAATCAGCTCCTAATTCCCTTGCAAATTCATCAAGTCTTTCATTAAGCAATTTAAACCTCCTTAAATATCATATTATAGATTTATTCAACTTTTCTTACCGTATAATACACAGAAGTTGTAATATTTATAAAAAACGTCCACATTAGTGAACCCGCATTTTTTTAGCCATTTAATATTATTTTCAAGGGTTGCTGGTTTATCATGTTTCATCCTATCAATAATAATCTTTTTTTCGTTCTGTTTCAGTGTTCCAACTTCAATCTTTTCCAACCAATTCCTTTGGTAAATGTTCTCATTTTCAGAACTTGGTGCAAGCACTTGATCAGCGTTAAGGAAAATACCATCGTTATTAAGAATTTCATAGACCTTGGCGTAGAGAATTTTTTTGTCTTTATCTTCAAGATGATGTATGGAAAGAGATGATACTATTATATCGAAAGATTCTTCAAAATCGATTTTTAAGTAATCACCGAGGATATATTTAAAATTGCGATTTTCTTTAAATCTTTTCTTTGCAATATTGAGCATTTCCTCAGAAATATCTATTAAAGTAAATTGTCCTCTAAAATATTTTTTGAAAATCTCTTCAGTAAGTAATCCTGTTCCTGCCCCTAAATCTAGTATTTTAGGTCTTAAAACATTACTTTTAGCAAGATTCACTATTATGGTATACAATTGATCCATATTCGGGATTACTATACTTCTTTGCCGGTCATATGACTTGGCACCATTGTTAAACTTGGTTCTAAGGATTTCATCTACCATTCTTATACTTCCAATTTTTTACTCAACTGGTATATGATTAATAATTCTATACATTAAATTCTATATAGATGGTTGAAGTAAAATATATTAGAGTAATTGGAATACAAACGGATAAAATTTCGTTTATTATCTAGTCATGATTAAAAATGAAGATTTGATAGACTATTCCTATCACGAATTTCATAAATTTCTATGAAAATAACGGGTGTTATGCATAGAATATTATCCAATTGAATGAATGATTATGAATTGAGTATTTTACTTCAGAAATCATTGTAATAAGTTAACCAAACAAAATTAAACTCGAATATAAAATTAATTTAATTAATATAGATAAATAAACTTTATAAATTATTAAATTATATCTGAGGTAATTTTTTGGATGCTGATGAAAGGGAAAAAAGTGGTAGAAAAGCCATTATTGTTGGTATTTCTGGGAATACTATCCTTGTTATTTTTAATTTTATAGTAGGTACTTTTTCTGGTAGTACTGCACTTATTGCCGAATCTGCACATACTTTTGCTGATATTTTAGACTCTTCAATAGCATTTATTGGCTTTAAAATAGGGCTTAAACCTCCTGATATTGAACATCCTTATGGTTATGGACGAGCAGAGTCTTTAGCAGGACTTATAACTGTAATTTTTCTTTTAATTATTGCTTTTGAAATATTATCAGAGGTTTATCAAAAGCTTTTATTAGGGGGAGGATTAGCTCCACCAGGTTGGACGGCAGCGATAATGGCCCTTGTAGGCATAGTCATCAACTTTACTATGACCAATTATATGACTAAGACTGGTAGAAATATTAATAGCCCTGCGATAATAGCAGATGCCAAGCATCAGAGAGTTGATATATTCACTTGTATTGCAATATTCGCAGGAGTCGTAGGTTCACAACTTGGTATGCCCATTCTAGATCCATTAGTAGCTCTTCTTATAGTTGTTCTGGTTTTGAAGACAGCTTTTGATGTGGCTAAAGATAATGTGAACAATATCTTAGGAAAAATACCATCTGAGGTTATTTTGAATGATATTAAAGCAGCTGCTTTATCTGTCGATGGAACTTCAGGGACTCATGATATTAAAGTAAATTATACTGGACCTTATGCATCTGTTGATCTCCATATTGAGGTTGATCCTGTTCTAAGTCTCATTGAAGCCCATGAAATATCAACTCAAGTTGAAAAGAGGATAATTGATCAGGTAGATATTGTAACTATAGTGAACGTACACATCTGTATTACAGGAGAAAAAGGTGTTTGTTTGGATTAAAAATATCCAAATTGTTATTAATATGAGTTAAGTCTAATTCAATTGGATATTTTTGAAGTGGTAGTTCAATGATGAGAATAAAAAAGTATTAAATAAACTAAAAAAGTCAGCCCAAGAGAGCAGATTAAATATCTTGAATCGGGTGCTTATAAATGAAGACGGTCTTAGATAAATGAAAACCAATTTAATCCAAAAGCACCAAAACCCAAGCAAAACTACTATCAAAAGTCTAAAAAATAAGTATATATAATCCAAATGGGTGTGTAAGAATGTCTTATTTGATTTGTAAAAAATGTAAAAGCTATTATAAGCTTAAACATGGGGAAAAACCCGAAGATTATAGTTCTGAATGTGAATGTGGGGGTAAGTTAAAATTTACTAAAAATTTTAATATTGATAAAAAAGATTGGGATGAATTCCTCATAGAGGGTGTTTGTCAATTCTGTGGTAGAGAGAACTCTAAAGGTTCAAATTATTGTGCATGGTGTGGAAAAAAATTAATTCTAAACTCTGAATAATATTATTATTTAAAGTCTTCTAATCCTCTAATAATTTTAAAAGAGTGTTATTCTATAGGTTTTAAGTTCACTTACTTTATTTTAGATTCATTACCAAGTATAATAGAAATTTAGTAGATTAGACTGTTTTATAAGTATAACAAAGAATTTTTGACTGGTTTGTAAAAATTCTTTAATCCTCAAAATCTATCTGTTTCCTTCAGGACTTTACGTTAATTTTCAATTAAAATATTCATTTTGAACATTAATTATTAAAGAGCCGTTTCATATTCTACCCTTACTGAAACATTATTCAGATATGTCTTCATTTTCTGGAAGAAATGTTGCATAAAAACCATCCGTATCGGCATAAATAGCTTTGAAACCATATTCTTCGGCTTTTAGCATGGTTTTTTTAATAAAATCTCTTCCCCATGCTGTGACAGCTTCTGCACATTCTATTCTATACCATCTGAACCTTGAATATCCGTAAACACCATACATTGAGTTTGCAAGTCGTTTAAGTGCCTGTTGTTGCACATCAAGTACCTGTTTTTCTCTAGGGTTTACAGCATCTTTCATCTGGTTTTTTAGCTTTACCCTTTCCTTTAAAATGTTTCCAATTATGGACGGAACAAAACCTATCGGTTTTTTAAGGAATTTGTGTCCTAATTCCGGCGCAATGTAACAATCTTCATCTTCGCACTGTAAAACCAGAGTGTCTGGGGAAACATTCTTTGAAATTATAATACTCGGGTAAAGGCTCCTGAAATCGAATGATACAATATTCTCGTGCAGTCCCTTAACAGGATCCTTCACATAACCTCCTTCAGCTTTTTTGCCTCTTCTTTCTGAATACTGTGATGACGAAGGTTTGTTCGGGACCATATCCCCGATTTCATAGGCTTTCCTAATAAGGTACCATTCGACCATCTGCCCCGTTGCCATTCTGGCTATATCAAAGAAGGGNNAGTTTTTCACCGCCATCATCCCAATATTCAAATATCTCATCTCCGGGTACATCCACCTTTTGTTCATCAAAAAGTTCTTTGTAAACCCTTTCTAGGGTGTATCTATCAAGTTGGAGGTATCTTCGACTTAAAAGATAGAGATCAACATGTATCCTTCCCTTGATAAGGGCAGAATTTGTGTAACCTCTTCTCATAAATTTAAGTCCAGATCCATCTGTACCAATTCTCATTTTCACGTTGAGCTTGGTGGCTCTATCTCGAATGTAGGGCATATCAAAGTTGTCTGAATTATAACCTATTAAAAGATCAGGATTTTCAGATTTAACTATCTCTACAAATCTTTCAAGCATATGGGCCTCGGTTTTAAGGGTTTCAACAAATTTGAGTGATGATTTTTTGGTTGAAAGTACCGTTTGAAGTCCTTGGTTGCTTGATAAACTTATCATGATTATAGGATCTTCTTCTGCCTGAGGCATTCCTTTTGGATTGCGGACTTCAATATCGAAACTCAAAGTTTTCAATTCAGGGAATTCGGAATCAATTGGCTTTGGATCACCCTTCATTTCAAATACACAAACATCACTTTCGCACATAAAATTCACCGAATTATTATCTAAACATTCACCATTGACTAAAACTTCGGCCATTGGGAATATGGCCTTATCTATAAGATATCTTCGGTAAAATGGGATGTCATGTTCCATTATGTCCTTTACAGAGTCAATACTTCTAATTTTATCCCTTAGTTTTGGAACGTCTTGTGGATGATATAGGGTAACCTTTAGAAAATCTTTGTTCTCACCCATGTACCCTTTTCGAGCCCATCCAACCATTTCAACGTCAAATTCGTTTAAATCTTCTATGCATTGCTCTTCATCATTGGGGACGACGTAGATGTATGGTTTAAAACTTTTGTCAAGGACAATTATGGATTTACCCTCTTCATCTCCTTTAAGTTTACCGAACAATCTAATAACGGCTTTATCATTCTCTGTGATGTAATCTATGTCCAGAAGCACGAATCGTTTACTCTCCATGAACTTTTATTTATAGAGTGAAGGTTATATAGGTTGTTAAATCATTGTTTGGGTTGATTAATTTAGCTTCAATATATGTTCTGAGAATGTATATCCATTTTAAATATGTAAATGAGCTAAACACGCAGTTAAAATTTAAAATGAATCTTTTAAAATTGAGATGTCACATTTGAGAATCCTTCTGTATGGAGTTCCATTAAATGGATTAAATACTAATTATTAATATATAATAAATAAATTTATACGAGGTTATCATGGATTTATACTTCAAAGAAACGGGTTTAGGGAATGCTGAAACTATTATATTTCTTCACGGCGGTGCTATGGCGGGTTGGATGTGGGATGATCAGTTAAAAGCTTTCAGTGATTACCACTGTATTGTCCCTGATCTTCCAGAGCATGGACTTAGCAGTGATGTGAAGCCCTTCACCATTGGGAATTCCGCAGAAATTATATTAGATTTAATACATGAACATACCATTAATGGGAATGCAAATCTTGTCGGAATGTCGTTGGGCGCTCAGATAATTGTTCAGATTCTAAGCAAAGCTCCCAAATTAGTTGACCATGCTTTTATAAGTGGTACGATGATTCGTAGTAGCTCGCATTCTGAAACGTTTTTAAAACTTTTAAATTACGCTATTAAAGTATATAAACCTGTAAAAGATACAGATTTTTTTATAAATGCTAATATGAGAACTTATAATATGCCAAAAAATCTTTTTGACAAGTTTAAGGAATCCACACTTCATGTTAATGATGATTCATTAGATAGGATTTTAACAGAGAGTATGCTTTTTAAACTTCCAAATGGCCTTGAAAAAGTTAAAGCACCAGTTCTTGTAATGACAGGAGAGAAAGACTACAAAATCATCAAAGAATCTGCGAATGATCTGATAATGTCGCTTCCTATATCTAGGGGGTACATGGCTCCTAAAGTCGGACATATATGGAATTTAGAAGATCCAGAGCTCTTTAATTGGGTTTTGAGAAGATGGATAAATAATAAGTCTCTGAAGGATGCTTTATTACCATTGATGTATTGATTCAACTAATTGAATTATCATCTATTAAATATCCTATAGATTAAAATTTATAATTTAAAATTAAGATAATAATTATGAACAGATGGGAAGTTTATTTTATTATCACATCAGTTGTTTTGATAATTCTTTTAACAGCAGTTCCACTGTCACTTGCAGTACAGAAACAGAAACCTTCCCAGCCTGATCAGCCAAATTTTGGTCCTGGTGGTGCAGATTATCAGTACAGCGGGGTTAAAGTAACTACATATGGTGGGGGGCAGATCAGTACTGGATATTTGAACCAGATTCAAAAACTACTCTATCTGCACCTGTCATTGTTTTTATGCATGGATGGGGAGCAATAACACCGACATTTTACAGTGCCTGGATTTATCATCTGGTTAAAAAGGGTAACATAGTTATTTATCCAAGATACCAACAGGATCTTACAACTCCATCGGATAATTTCACTCCTAATTCTGTCAAAGCTATTAAAGATGCTATTAAAGTGCTTGAATCTGGTAACCATATAAAGCCTCAGCTAGATAAATTCGCAATTGTAGGACATTCTGTGGGTGGCCTTCTTAGCGTAAACATAGCATCAGTTGCAGCTACAAATGGGTTTCCACAGCCTCTGGCAGTTTTTGCTGTTGAACCTGGAAAATCAAGGTCAACAACTGACCCTACTGGTCCTGTTCTAGAAAATCTAACAAATATACCTTCAAATACATTGCTACTGACCATGGCAGGGGATCAAGACAATTGGGTTGGAGATCAGGATGCAAGGATGATTATAAGGAAGACCATCCAGATTCCAGAAAAAAATAAGGATTTTGTGATGATGATTACGGACAAATACGGTTATCCTCCAATAACAGCAGATCACTTTTTCCCCCTCGCATCTTCAATTGTAGTTGGAAATTATAACTTGACATTATTAACAAATGCCCAGGATTATTACGGGACATGGAAACTTTTTGATGGTCTGTACGATGCGGCTTTTTATGGTAAAAACAGAGAATATGCATTGGGAAATACGACTAAACAGAGATTTATGGGTTTTTGGAGTGATGGAACAAAGATTAAACAATTAAATGTCACAGACAATCATTAATCAAAATTTGGCCAAATATTTATTGAAAATTAAAAGTTATACAAGAATGAGGTGGGATTTGTGCTACCAAAAGTAATAATATACAATTATATTAGTCTTGATGGCAGAATAAATGGTTTCAATTCAGATAAAAAGCTATATTACCAATTAGCATCTCAATGGAATTTAGATGCAGTTTTAATGGGCACTGATACTTTACTTAATAATTTCAATGTAAAACCTGATAAATTACATAAATCCAAGAATTTTCAAGTTCCCGAAGTAAATAAAAATGATTCCAGACCTTTACTGGTCGTTCCAGACAGTAGAGGGAGAATACGCACTTGGAGCCAAGTTTTTGGAACGGGATTATTTAGAGATATACTGGTTTTATGTTCCAGATCTACTCCTCAAGAATATCTGAACTTTCTAGACGAACGATACATAAAGTACATGGTAATTGGATATGAAAAGGTTAATTTAGGTACAGCTCTTGAAGAAATTAACATCCAATTTGGAGTTAAAAGCCTGAGAGTTGAAAGTGGCGGTAGATTGAATGGTGTACTCTTAAGGGATGATCTGGTAGATGAGGTATGTGTATTAATTCATCCTGCTATGGTTGGAGGAAGATCACCCAATTCCATATATATTGCACCGGATTTAACATCGACAGAGGGAGTTTTAGACATGAAACTTCTTAAAATGGAAAAATTGAAGAATGAGATAATCCTTTTACATTACCGAATTATGAAATATCAGTTTTAACGAAATTAATGTGATAAAATGAAGAGCGAAGAGCTAAGAAAACTCATTTGCACTGGAAAAACTCTTGTAATGCCCGATGCCTATGATCCTTTGAGTGCTAGATTAATTGAAAATTCAGGTTTCAAGGCTGTGCAGTGTTCAGGATATAGTTTTTCAATTGTTGCAGCTATAAAAAAAGAAATTGATATTTCAAGAGAAGATAACGTTCATATTACTGGTAAGATCGTTGATGCTGTGGATTTACCAGTTATGGCAGATGCAGAGGATGGATTCGGCGGTCCAAAAGTTGTTTTAGAAACTGTAAAAATGTTTATTGATGTAGGAGCTGCAGGTTTGAACATAGAAGATCAAAATCTGGATGATGATAAAGCGATTAGGATCATAAATGAAGAGTTGATGGTAGAAAAGATTTATGCAGCAAGGGAAGCTGCTGAAGCAGCTGAAACTTCAGATTTTATTATAAACGGCCGTACAGATGCTCTTGGATCCTCAGAAAATCGTGAGGATTCATTAAACATTGCAGTGGAACGTGCAAACATTTATCTCAATTCAGGTGCTGATATGGCATTTATCCCCTATGTTAAAACCCATGAAGAGGTTGAAACCCTTAATAAAGAAGTTAAAGGTCCGATTAGCATAGCAGCAGGAATGCAATATAACATAAATAATTTTTCAATTGGGGATCTAGAAAATATTGGAGTAGCCAGGGTAAGTTTACCCACTCTTCTGATATACTCAAGCATGAAATCAATTAATAAATCATTGAATCGCTTGAAAAATGATGATATTATGGGCATGGATGAGGATATGCTCTACAAAGTAGATGAATTGAATGAGTTGCTAAGAAGATATTAAATTGGTCATATCTAATCAATTCTTGTTTAATATATTTCTTAAAAGTATTGAATACTTTAATTTTTTTATAAATGAATTTGGAATATATTATGATTGAATCCAACAGATCAAAATGGAATAAAAGTGAACTTGTTCATAAGTTTGTTAAAAAGTACTGATTGTATAGTGGAACTAGCTCCAGTTTCAGATATTAATATCTTTTTTTCAAAAATTTATTGAAGCCAGATTAAAAAAGATCATAATATGTTTAGATTGGGAAGTTGTGAAACGGAATGTTAAAATTATTAATATTAAATTACAAATTGAGATTTTTTGGTTTATTGATCGTTAGAAATTTTATATACAGCAAAATCTTATTTGAAAAACTAATATCCCCTCAATTAATAATAAAACTTCTAAGGTCTGATTTTCATGATTAATCTTAAAAGAATTGGATTTAAAAATGTTGATTGTCACTTCAACTATGGAATATCTCAATTGCAGTGGGGAAAGATAATTAGATAATTGTTTAAAAATAGTAAGCAAGATAAATCAAGGAGAGAAAAATCGTGAAAAAAATAGGATTTATTGGTTATGGAAACATGGTAAGAGTTATTTTAGACGGTTTCCTATTATCAGGGGTATTAAAACCATATGAAGTTGTATTATCTACAAGAACAAGATCAAAACTTAATGATCTGAAGGAAACATACCCTGAAATTGAAATAGCATATGATAACAGTTCCATTGTATTAAAATCTAATTTATTATTCTATTTGTTGGAAAATCAGATGTAAAAGATGTTCTTGAAGAAATAAATGATTAGTCACAGAAAATACACATATAGTATATATTTCTGCTGCATTGACAATGGAAAATGTTTATGGAATTTTTAATGGGAAAATAACTAAGGTTATGCCATCTCAGGCATCGAAAGTATTCGAAGGAGTAATACTGATCTTTCACAACTCAGATGTCACAACAGCAGAAGCTAAATACATAAATTCACTTTTTAATTAAATTGGAGAAGTTAAAATTATCGATGAGCAAGAATTGATGTGGGGGCAGAAATTACTAGTTGTGCACCTGCATTTATATCTAGAATATGAATGGAATTTACTAAAACCGCTTCAAGAAATAGTGGATTTTCAACAGAAGAAACAGACGACATGGTAATAAAAACATTATATGGGACTTCAAAACTTCTTTACGAGAAAAATATGGGTTTTGATAAACTAATATCTTCTGTTGCTACAAAAGGAGGCATAACTGAAGAGGGCCTAAAGTTCTAGATGAAGAAATACCAAGAATTTTCTATGAATTTTTTTCTAAAACCAATAAGAAACATGAAATAATAAAAGAGAACTTAAACAACTTTATTGAATTTATTTATAAATGGGGTATTGAATCCACTTGAAATCTAACAAATGTATGGGTTCACCAATTAATTATATAAAGGGGTTTATAAAATATATTATCCAAGAGTTCAATTAGTGATAGTGTCTTGGGTTTGATTAGTTCCTGAAAGTGATGTTTGAATGGATTATGGTTTATAGATAACCAATAAAAATGAGATTATAAGAAGGTTCAAAAATGAAAAATATCATACTACTTGCACTACTATTTGTGATGTTTATGGGGGTAGTCTACGGTGCTATAGTTGCAACTGGAGGCGAACATTCGGATATGAGTGGAAAGATTGTTGGTGTCCTGGTTGCGACTAAAAACTCCACAGAGGTTAACTCAATACTTGTACAGGGTGTTTTAACCAATGGTAATCAGCAGGGGAATGTTTCTGTGCGAATAACAAATGAAACACAAATNNCCAATAATTCAAGCATATCCTCCAGTAGCAACAGGCAGTGAAGTAACTATTACCGATAATTAAGTTATTGGTAAAAAGATCAATAATGCTTTTTTATTAAAATTCATTTTAATGTAAATTCTATTGATTGAAAAGATATTTTTCGGTAGTTAACTACAGTAAGCAGATTACATTAATTCAGAAATAATTAATTTTCAGGTAACTCTCCGCAAGGTTTAAATATCAACAGCACTTAACTATATCTACTATGCCAAGGTAGCTTAGAGGCGAAGCGGTGGACTGCAGATCCATTACACGGGAGTTCAAATCTCTCCCTTGGCTTAAAATATTTTTTAAATTATATTTTATTCAATAAATTATCTCTTTGGGGTCATAGTGTAATCTGGCTATCATCTGGGACTCCAGTTGTCTTTGAAGAAAGTGCGCACTCTGAAGGAAAGTATGATGACCAATTGGAGTACTGAGACAAGAGAAATCCTAGGATCTGGGTTCAAATCCCGGTGACCCCATTTATNNCAATATTTATATCTTCGAAGATGTTATTGTAGACACAGGAACCGGTGATAACATCCAATATATCAAGGATTCAATGAAAAAGGCTGAAATATCTGTTGATGATCTTTCTTTAATTGTTAACACCCACAACCACTTCGATCACATAGGAGGAAACAGATGCTTTGATTTAGAAGTAGCTATGCACAGGGAAGATGCTAAAGCTATTGAAGAAGGAGATGATGATGCAACTGTTGCCAGAATGTTTGGAAGATCTATGGATGGAATGAAAGTTGACATAATCCTTGAAGAGGGAGATAAAATTCATGATTTCGAGGTTCTTCATACGCCAGGCCATACTAAGGGTGGTATATGTCTTTATAATGGGGGCACACTCATATCGGGGGATACGGTATTTGCAGGAGGAGGTTGTGGAAGGATGGATATCGGTGGAGACGTTAACGAAATGAAAAAGTCTTTGAAGCGTTTAACCACTCTTGATGTGACTTATCTTTTACCTGGTCACGGTCCATGGGTAAATGATGGTTCTAAACATATTAAAATGGCATATCATATGTTAAATGGATATTAAATCGAATTTTAATGATTATTTAAAAAAAGATAATTTAAGATTTCATTTTTGAAATAGAATTTATAATTTTTTTATATTATCTGAGATCTAACCAGTGAAAAGTTGGGTAGTCTTCTTAATGGCATTTATTTTCACAAGTACGGATATTCTATCCCCTCTATTTAAGATGTCTTCCTTTTTAGGAATGGTTATTTCACCGTTTTTGTATAGCGCAGCAATTATAAAGTCATCTGTAGGGCTTATATCCCTAATTTGTTTGCCTAAAACATTCCTGTTTTCTACTTTGATTTCAAGTAGCTCTGCATTTCCCTTTCCAATGATTATGAGATCTGCAATTTTAGGTCTAATTATGAGTTTTTCAAGATAGCTTGCTGCTGTAAGTTCAGGACTTATAACGTTATCTATACCCACTTTTTTAAATGCTTCTTCATGATCTGGGTTGCTCACTCTTGCAATAATTTTTTTGATATTGTATTCCTTAACAAGAATGCATGAGAGTAGATTTGCTTCATCGTGTCCTGTTGCTGCAACAAAAACATCTGCATCACTTATATTTGCCTCTTCAAGGGTTTTTTTATCAGTACCGTTGCCGCATATAACAAGTGCATCCAATTCGCTTGCTGCTTTGTCACACAAATTTTTTTGGTTTTCAATGAGGGTGACGTCGTGCCCTCCAGCTATTAAAGATGAAGCTAGGTTAAATCCAACTCTTCCGCCGCCCATTATCACTACATACATTAGATTACACCAACTAAAAATTTAATATTATTCCGAGTTTAATTGTATAATATTTTCAACCATATAAAATGATAAAGAATAGTTTCATGTACTTTTTTTAATCAAGTATTTTATCTGATTAATCTTTAGATATTTAAATCTTTTGAAGAGATCGAATCCTCTTTAAATAGTACAAGTGCTGGTATGTTCTAATCCATCTAATCCACATACCGATTATAACAATATTTTGGGAATTGTACATTATTTGAGAGGTTATACCTACTGAAAGTCAACGTTACACTGGGGCAGATGAAATCTCGAATAATGAGGCTACTCCACTATCTACAACATAAGAAGGCACGGAATTTTATAATAGTTACACAGGTCGTAGTCCAGAAAAAAGCCCAAAAAAGTGCTGAAATCCATATAACGGCTCATTTCAACATGTATTACAACATAATGGGTTTTTACCAGCTTTTTAATAGTGAAGAAAAAAAATTGATCTTATCATTACCGTATGATGATAAATTATCTAGTATAAATTTTTAGAAAAAAATAAAAAATTTGAGTTAAAAATTAGATGATTTATTCATTATTTTAATTTTTAACTCATAACATATATCTGATATATTTCGATTAATTCTTTATCAGATGTTATATTATCACTTATTACTATATTTTGGTTCCTTTGCTTCCATATTTTCTGTTTTTAAGAAGTTTGCAATGTCGGTTATACTGTTCATAAGAGGGGCTGGGAATATTATTGTTGAATTTTTCTCTACAGCTATCTGGTTAAGTACCTGCATAATCCTGAGTTGTAATGCAATAGGATGTTCAGATATAATGTCTGCAGCATCACCCAATTTAGCTGCTGATAAGTATTCACCCTCTGCTGCAATGATCTTGGCCCTTTTTTCCCTTTCAGCCTCTGCTTGCATTGCTATAACTCGTTTCATAGTGTCAGGAAGTTTAATATCCTTAATTTCAACGGTGGTAACATTGATTCCCCAAGGTTCACTGTGCTTATCTATGATTTCCTTGATCTTTTGGTTTATTTTAGGTGTTTCCGAAAGTATTTCATCCAAATTGAACTGTCCAACAACACTTCTAACCGTTGTCTGTGAAATCTGATTCACAGCTCTATTGTAATTTTCTACTTCAACTACAGCTTTATATGGATCCACAATTTTAAAATAGGCCACAGCTGCTACATCTATAGAAACGTTATCTTCTGTAATAATTTTTTGAGAAGGAATAGGCATAGTCACGATCTGAAGAGATGCCTTAACCATACGATCGACTAAGGGTATTATTAACCTTAATCCTGGTTCTTTAATTCCAATTACCTTTCCAACACGGAAAACTACACCCCTTTCGAATTGATTAACTATTCGTATTGAGAGTCCTAAAATTATTAAAATAACAATGACTATAATGATTGTTGTTACCCAATCCATTTTTAAACCTCCTATTTTACTGAAATATTTCTGTAAGATAGTATGATCTTTAAACTTATTATAAATTATTAGTGAGAATGATAAGATTAAATCATCTAAAAATATCGTGAGCCAATAATAATATTGTAAATTAAGAATTTAAAGGTTAATAATAGCGTTAATAGAATATTGAGAACAGAATTCATTAAATATTTTGATTATGACTTAAAGAATTAATTATCGAATTATAAATTATAAAAAAAAGAATTATTAATAAAAAAAATTGTAAAATTAACATTCAAGAAAAATTAATTTTCTAGAACTTCAAATTTTAGTTATTCTACTATTCCTGCAAAGGCAAAATTTCTTCTGGTTGAGTTAATTCTGATCTTAACTTCATCATCGACCTTAGCACCTTTTACAAATATAACAAATCCTTCAATACGGACAATTCCGTCTCCATCCCTTCCAACATCTTCTATTTTAACATCGTGTTCTTCTCCTACATTAATAGGAGCAGAATTCCTGCCACCACCGTAGCTATTATCTCTGTCGTTATTATTTCCAAACAAATTATTCACTTCCTAGTTCGGCCAATTGGCCTTGGATCAAATTTTATTTTATAGATATAAAAGTTTTGTCTAANNGATTACTACAGTTATACAACAATTCTTTAACTAATTTATGATTCATATTTATTTTAATTGGTTATATGATGTTATATGAAAGAAAACTCAATTTTATTGAGATCTAGAACAGAATGTTATGTGAGAATGTTATCATGAATTTATTAATAAAATGGGAAGAAAAAACTAAAAAACTTTTTAATTTCAATTAAAAACCTAGAAATGGAAGATTGGATATAAAATAATAAAATACCATTTTAGAAGGTTTTAATTAATATAATTTTATTTTTTTGATTCATGGGATTAAGAAAAAGTTATTTTTATTAGACTATTATAACAATATTCAATTCTAAATGAAATAAAATTTTACCAAGATTTTATAGGAAAATGTTAAGGAGGGATTAAATGCTGATATTAAGCACACCAAATATAGAGGGTCATAAAATTATAGAATATTATGGATTCGTGACAGGTGAATCACTTTTAGGTGCAAATGTTTACAAAGACCTTTTTTCAGGAGTTAGGGATGTTGTTGGTGGAAGAACTTCTGCCTATGAAGAACAGTTGAAAAGCGCGAGAGACCTTGCAATTAGTAGTATAAGTGAAAAAGCAGAAAATTATGGGGCAAATGCAATTATAGGAATTCGTATAAAATACAATAACTTGGGGGGTACCATGGGAAACACCATAATGGTAACAGTAACAGGAACAGCAGTTAAATATGAATAGATAAGTGAATTCTTTGTTAATATTGAATTTATATGAATAATATTACTATATATTATCTATCCTACTTTATAATGATTTAAATAGAAATTTATTTTTAAAAATTTTGTATTAAAATTGAATCGAGAGTCCAAATTGAACAATCAATGTGCAATAGGCAAATTAATCACAGAGTTATAATTCAAATAAGTATGTTAATGTACGAACTTGCAGGAAGTGCATAATACACGATTTTTTTGTTTCATGCATTTTAATTCATATTTCTATTATATGAATCAAATTAAAGGCGAAAAGTACATTTAAATCTTTAACTCACGTTAATTATAAAATGGATCAAGGTGTAAGTATTAATGTGAAACTTAGTATCATAATACCAACGTACAATGAGGAGGAATACCTTCCAAAACTCCTTTACAGTATAAAGGAACAGGATTTTAAAGACTTTGAGATAATTGTAGCTGATGCAGGGTCTATTGACAGTACAAGGGAAATTGCCGAATCATTTGATTGTAAAGTTATAGATGGGGGTTTACCTGCCGTGGGCAGGAATAATGGAGCTAAAATAGCTGAAGGAGATTTATTACTATTCCTAGATTCAGATGTGGTACTTTCAGCAGGATATCTTGGATCCGCAATTGAAGAATTTGAGGATAAGGATTTAGGAATTGCAATTACACAAATAATACCGTTAAGCGACAGTAGTGTAGATAAATTCCTCCATAAATTTGCTAATTTTTTTATGAAACGGACAGAATCCATCAAACCGCATGGTGCAGGGTGTTATGGAATTTTAACCACTAAAACCCTACATCAACAGGCACATGGCTTTGATGAATGTCTCGACTTTGGGGAAGACAGTGATTACATCGAGAGAATAGGGAATATAAAAACCTTCAAAGTATTAAGAAAACCAAGACTGCTGGTTTCAACTCGAAGACTTGAGAAGGAAGGGTTGAAAGATTTAGCATTTAAATATACTAAAAGTACAATTTATGATTTTAGAGGTAAAAAGATAAGTGCAGAGGAGTTGGACTATAAATTTGGGTATGAAACGGAAGAAAAACCAATTACCAAACCTCGTATCATATACGCGGCCTGTGGTGAGGGCATGGGTCATGCAATCAGGACATCGGTGGTACTTGAACACATAAAGAAAGAAAATGATGTTTTAGTATTTGCTAGTGGAAGAGCCTTTGATTTTTTATCGGCAAAATTCAACGATGTTTATAAGATTTACGGGTTTAACACCGTATATGAGGACAACGCTGTAAATGACAAAAAAACATTCATAAAGGCTATGAAATATCTTCCAAGAGATGTTAAGGACAATATACAACTTCTTTATAATATTGCGAATGAATTTAAACCGGATATTATAATATCAGACTTTGAATTTTATTCTAACATTTTAAGCAAGATTATTCGGGTGCCAATGATAAGCATCGACAATATGCATGTCATAACTCATTGTAAAATTGATGTTCCACGGAAGTTCTCACGTGATAAGATGAAAGCAGAGGGAGTTGTCAGATCATTTATTATAGGGCCTCAAAAATACCTTATTACATCATACTTTTATCCTGAGATTAAAAATAAAGATAAAGTTTCAATGTTCCCCCCTATTTTAAGGGAAGAAATTTTAGACTTAGAACCTTCTAAAGGGGAGCATGTACTTGTTTATCAAACCAGTACTTCCAACTCTAAGTTGATAGAGACACTCAAGAAGATCGATGAAAAATTTATTGTATATGGGTTTGATTTAGAAAAGGTAGACAAAAATCTCATATATCGTAAGTTCAATGAAGATCAGTTCTTCACCGACCTTGGATCTTGTAAAGCAGTTTTGGCCAATGGCGGGTTTACCCTTATCAGTGAATCCATTTATCTAAAAAAACCAGTACTAAGTATTCCTGTAAAAGGTCAATTCGAGCAGATATTGAATGCTATCTATCTTGAAAGACTTGGATACGGAGAATTCCATGAAGAATTAGAAATGGATAGCGTTATACACTTTTTATCTAAACTCGATACCTATAATGAATCACTAAGACATTACAATCAAGATGGTAACAAAGCCATTTTAAAGGAACTTGATAGTCTAATTAAACACTATTCATGATGAACATAAAACCTTTATAGAAAGTATGTGATGTTAAACTGATTAAAATATAAAAAAACTGTAAAAATCAGTTATCATCTTAAAAATTTACATTAACTAAGATAATAGGATTTGAATTTGATTAAAATTAAGACGATATATTACCTATATTTTTTTCCAGATGATGTCTAGTATTGTTTACAGTAAATATTATTAACATTAAAAACAAAGATATTAATATGATAGGTATTATGTCAGATACTCACGATAACATTGATGCTATCAGAAAAGCCATTAAAATATTTAATGATAAAAACCTGGACCTTGTAATACATGCTGGAGATTTAATATCTCCATTTACTGCATTAGAGTTCCAAAAACTGGATCCAGAACTGGTTGCGATTTATGGCAACAACGATGGGGAGAGAGAAGGATTAAAAAGTGCGTTCAGAGAAATTTGTCTCTTAGAGGACTTCAAAGAAATTTCTGTTGAAGGATGGAAATTTTCAATCATCCATGGTACCAATCCTGCAATTGTAGATTCAATTAGAAGAAGTGGGAAGTATGATGTTGTGGTAAGAGGCCATACACACGAATTGGAAATATTAAATGGTAAAACCATGGTAATAAACCCGGGAGAAGTATGTGGATATGTTTCTTCTAAACAAACTGTAGTATTATTAGATACAGATGATTTAAGCTATGAAGTAATTTATCTTTAAAATTTAAGTGAATTTATCTATATTCTATTATCTAACAAATTTTTATTAATAAAACTAAATTTAAATAGATCAATTTAATCTAATATAATTTAAAAAATTAATAATTGAGTAACATATTTTTTACATTTGAATTTGAGGAACTATTCATGAATCATAAGACGCTTATATTGATCTTAGTTGGAATTGGTATCCTAGCATTACTGGTTTTGTTCATAGGCCCTGGAAAAATTGAGAGCGCTCTGAAAAATGCAAATCCTTGGTATGTTGCACTGGCTGTAGTAGTTCAATTTTTTATATATGGATTGTGGACTCAGAGATGGTCAATTACTATCAATTCACTCCACATTATTATAAAAAAAAGGCACATTTTTCCAATGTTAATGGTGGGTTTGGCTGTTAACAACATAACCCCTAGTGCAAGAGGGGGTGGAGAGCCAGTAAGGGCTTACATGCTTTCAAAATATACTAAGGCCCCAATGGAAAATGCACTTGCAACTGTAATTGCAGATAGGGGACTTGACACATTTCCTTTTGTTGTTTTGGCTATATTAACTCTTATTTTCTCTTTAGCGTATCTATCACTTCCAGATTGGATTGTTTTGGGGCTGATTATTTCTCTAATTGCTTTGGTTACAGTTTTTTTCATAATTCTTTACATGTCTATTAATGAAGCAGCAGGTGAGAGAATAACCTTGTGGGGCGTGAGGGTTTTAAAAAGATTTTCTAAGAAGAATCACTTTGAAATTGAGAGGAGAGCTATCGAAGCAATGCATGGTTTTCAAAATAGCATGCGGGTCATGATAAAGGATCGAAGGGTGTTGATGTTTGGACTTCCACTTTCCTTTTTAATTTGGTTCATGGAAATAACAAGGGTTTATATAGTGTTTTCATCATTCGGAACGCCAGTACCTCTTGGAATCATTGGGGCAGTCTTTGTAATAGCCACTCTAATAGGTATGATCCCACTTCTACCGGGTGGTATAGGTGCTGTTGATGGTGTCATGATCATTTTATATTCTGCAGCTGGTGTACCACCTTCAATAAGTGCAGCAGTAACCATAGTTGAAAGGTTGATATCATTTTGGATGACTTCGTTCATTGGAATAGGCATGCTTCCCTATGTTGGATCGGGTGTTATGGAAAAGTTCGCAGACAAATTTTAACAGTTTCATATCTCTAATTTCATCAAATGAGTTTTAGAAATGGTTCACGATTAAATGGAAAAATTTATAACTTCTCCAAAACTACGATCTAGACGGTGATAATCATGGAAATAAACGGAGTGGAAATAGAAGATAACTTTGCAGAAGCATTTGGCATAAAAGTATCCAGAATTCTTATAACTGCTGCAACCAAAAAATTAGCACTTGTGGCAGCTACAGAAGCTACAGGTTACGGAACATCAGTTATTGGCTGCCCTGCAGAGGCTGGAATAGACGGCTATGTACCTCCTCAGGAAACTCCTGATGGAAGGCCAGGATACATAATCATGATCTGCAACATGAACAAGGATAAATTGGATCATGAGTTACTGGAGCGCGTAGGAATGTGCGTACTAACCGCTGCGACTACAGCAGTATTTGATTGGATGGAAGAACCAGATGAAAAACTCAAGACAGGTCAGAAATTAAAATTCTTTGGTGATGGTTATGAGCAAACCCTTGATATTCAGGGGAGAAAAATTCACTCAATACCTCTAATGTCAGGGAACTTTCTAGTAGAAGCTGAATTAGGAATCAGGGCAGGAGTTGCAGGTGGAAACTTTTTCATTCTCGCAGATAACCAACCTGCTGGACTTTTAGCTGCAGATGCGGCTGTTGATGCTATAGAAGCTGTTGCTGGTGCAATAACACCATTCCCGGGTGGAATAGTTGCATCAGGTTCCAAAGTTGGATCATCTAAGTACAAATTTTTAGGGGCTTCAACCAATGAAAAAATGTGTGTCACCCTCAAGGATGAAGTTGAAGGATGTCAAATACCTGAAAATGTTAACGGAGTCTATGAAATCGTTATTGATGGTTTAGATGAAGAAGCAGTTAAAGCAGCTATGAAAGCAGGAATAGAAGCAGCTGTTAAAATATCCGGCGTAATTCAGATTAGTGCAGGTAACTTTGGTGGAAACCTTGGTAAATATCAGATAAAGCTACATGAGCTTTTCTAATATCTTTTTTTTTAATCTATTTTTTTTAAATAAATTGATGAATAAATTTTAAATATTTTTTTGTTGTAATTTAATTCGTATTAATTTACTGTATACAGAACTGTTCTATTTTCTCGCTTTCAACAATATTCCAAATTTCTTCTTCATTGAGGTCAACACCCAGCAGCATTCCAGATTTTTTTAAAGCATTTACTATTTTCTTAATTGTTTCAACGTCTCTTGCTGATACAGTGTGAGAATGGACCTGTCTCGATATTTGAGATAGGGTTTCTAGGGATCTTTTGGCATCTGGTTTTTTGTACTCTTCTTCACAATTTTTAAGATCATCTTTATTCTTTAAATAGAGTTTCCTCGTTACAACTTCCCTTAAACCTGGAAGATAGTGTTTAGAGTCCAGTATTCTACCCCCCATGTTAATTATAATTCTTTTGTCGTCTATATCACTTGCTTTGTGTCTTAACAGAAGTTCGGTTACCCTTCCAAATTCAGCTATTTTCTTAACTATTTCCTCGCGTGTTAAATTTACTCCTAAAAGGTATCCTCTTGACTTCAAATCGCTCTCAACCTTTGCAAGGCTTTGAGTGTCAGGACCCGAGATTGTGTGTGAATGAACTCCACCCCCGGAAAGTGTGTAAAGCCTTTCAAGAGATTCCATTCTTTTTGAATCCTCTTCTAGCCTTTTCAAAAATCTTTCCATCTCTCGAACATCAGAAAGCCCGACTTTCCTCTTGAGAGGCTCTTGAAATCCTGGAAGATAATATTCAATGTCTTCTAAACTGCATACATGTTTTAGGATAATTTCTGCTTCTTCTTTAATATCTGTGATATCATGCATCTCAGTAATTCTCATCTCTGGTTTTAAAACAACCTCGACCATTCTTCCGTGTTTTCTTACAAGTTCTTTTATTTCATCTTCATTGAGGTTTACACCTAAGAGTAAACCTTCTTTTTCCAGTTCTTCAGCAACTTTTTTTAGACTTTCCTTGTTGGGTCCTGAGATCCAGTGGGAATGAATTCCGCTCACTGATTCATATATGCTTTCTAAAGATTTTTTTCTTGATTTTTCACGTTCTAAACTGCTTAAAAATCTATTAAGCTGTGATATATCTGATACTCCAATTTTCCTGGCTAACGGTTCTTTGAACTCAGGTAAGTGGTATTCTATATTCTCTAGTGTGCATCCATGTTTTAGTATGATTTCAGATTCCTTTCGTATGTCGCCAACACCGTGCATGTCTGTGATCTTCATAATAGTTGGTTCCATAGAAGCGAAGTATATGTCTTCGGCACCGCTAGCTTCGGGTGATATAACCTTATCTGCACCGGATCGATACAATCGACGGACATTTTCACTTTTACTTGCCCTTGTAACTATCCATATATCTGGATGTATCTCTCGTGCTGTCAGAGTAATGAAGAGATTGTCTACATCATCTCCAGTTGTGATAATAACTCCTCTGGCTTTTTTTATTCCTGCATCAATCATGATGCTTTCGTCTGTAGCATCCCCGGGAATGGCAAGAACATCTGGTTCTTCCCACAGTTCCTTTTTAACTACATTTTCATCTCTCTCAATTATTATAGCTTGTATATTTCTTTTTTTAAGTTCCTTATGCACCGCGCTTCCAACTCTTCCATAGCCACAGAGGACGAAATGGTCCTTACTTGAAGCTATCATCCTTCTCTGTCTAGCGCCTGATGTTATTTCTTCAACTGCCATTGTAACCACCGTTATTGTTAATGTAAATGCGTAAGCAAGCAGAGCAACTCCACCCATCACCAGTGTAATGGTAAAAATTTTTTGTATGGGGGTGCTTGGCCGAATATCACCAAAACCAACCGTTGCTATTGTTTGAACTGTAAAATAAAGGGAATTAAGGAGATCTAGTCTCATAATATATGTAGAACCTACAATACCGTAGGTTATAAGCAATATAACTCCTATTATTGCATAAATTGCTAACTTATATGGTAGATTGGAAAGATCTCTGCCTATTGGCAGTAGGGGTATGTATGGCGGACGCAAAAGATCACCAATTTTTTTTTATTATTTTAATTTTGTAAAGTCTTGAAATAATGATTAATTATCAAATGATAATTTCTATTTCTTTCGGACTATCTCGTATCATTAATTCGGTATGACATAAGGTTATTATTAAATATTCACCATTTAAAATTTATATTATTTCAGCTATCACGGATTTAAAAAAATATTTTAAGTTATATAATTGCTTTTATCAATTACCTGACTATATAATCTTTATTAAGTTATTTTTTTTCAAGTTCTATTAATACTATCGATTATGGGGTTGAATCATCTCTTAATTTAAATTTGAGCTAATTAATAGCACAATTTACGATTAAAAATTATCTAACCTTCTTTCTACCTAGAAAATCGAACTTGTTATTATTATATAATCTAAATCACATAAATATTGGATAATATTAAATTAGGTGCCAGTTCATTTTTAATAAAATTTGAGTGGTCTAAATGGCTAAAAATATACAAAATAAATTAAAAAAGGGAACTAACCAAAATTCATCAAAATTTTTATATATAGGTATAGGAGCATCGGCAGTAGCTATTCAAAATGTTGTTTCAAATAACAATGAAGTAGTATTAGAAGGTTTACAGATTGATGAAGAAGTGGATGATTATAACCTTAAATTAACTGTTAAGCCTTTAAATGATCCTGCGATTGTGAAAGGATTTTAATTGTTTCATTTGAAGAATCAACAGATCAAATAGAAGATGATCTAAAAAATAACAAGTTATATCCAATTTCTAATTGCGGAGATCAGTTAAATGCACTAGAAAATGAGCTTAAGCTGACAAAAGAACGACTTAAAATCACAACAGAGGATATGACAACTTCTAAAGAAGAACTTAAATCTGCCAATGAGGAACTTCAATCAATGAATGAAGAATCTCAAAGTACTAATGAAGAATTGGAAACTTCCAAAGAAGAACTGCAGTCAATCAATGAGGAACTTACCATTGTTAATAGCGAACTTCAGACGAAAATAGATCAACTTTCTAGGATAAATGATGATATGACCAACCTATTCAACAGTACGGAGATAGCAACAATATTTGTAGACAATGATCTGAATGTTAGACGTTTTACAGAGGAAGCAACAAAACTAATTAAGTTGATAGAATCAGATGTGGGACGTTCTCTGAGAGATATTGTTTCTAGAATAAACTATTCTGATCTAGTGGATATATTCATCAAGTAATTGAAAAAGTGGCATATAAAGAAATAGAAGTTAATAATCCCAAAGGAAAATGGTATAAAGTGAGAATCATGCCCTATAAAACATCAAAAAATGTAATTGATGGGGCAACAGTAACCTTCCTTGATATTAGTGGAATGAAAAATATTCAGGAAAAATTGCAATCAGCCTTAAGTTATGCTGAGGATGTAATAAACACTGTTTGTGAACCATTATTGGTACTTGATGATGAAATTATGGTGATTTCTGCAAATAAGTCATTCTATAAGACTTTTAATTTAAAAAAATCTGTAACAGAAGGAGAGAAGTTATATGAAGTTGGAGATGGTGAGTGGGACATTCTATCACTTCGAAAACTCCTGATAGACATTCTTAAAGTAAATAATGAGATGAATGATTTTGAATTTGAAGGCAACTTCAATAAAGTAGGATATAAAAAAATGCTGTTAAATGCTAGAAGAATCTACAGAGAAGATACCGATACGAAGATGATTTCTACTAGCAATGGAAGATCTCAAGGATTAAATGTTAGATGAAATTAGTTATTATTAATGAGTTGCCATTATGTTCTATTAAAGCCAAGAACTGAATTTAAGATCGTTTAAATAATTTGTTATATAATATAATAATTCAAACTCATTAAAAATTCGTTAGATAAAATGTTTTTATTATTGTGGTGATAAGATGGATATAATGGATATGAGGGTTATTGATGCCAATGCTGAGGCAATGGGAATTCCAAAATCTTCTCTAATGGAAAATGCGGGAAAGTGCATTGCAGAAAAATTATTTGAGATTTCAAAAGCATGTAAAGTTTCAATATTTGCAGGTACTGGAGGAAACGGAGGTGATGGATTTGTGGCTGCAAGACATCTTCTAAACAAAGGATACAACGTTGATATTCATCTTTTTGGCCATCCATTACAAATAAAATCTCCTGAATCACAGAAAAACTGGAATGTTCTTCAGGAAATAAGCAATGAAACAAATTCAATAATAATTAATCAAATTGAGGATACATCTCAACTTAAATCTATAGATTCAGACATTATAGTAGACGCCATTCTTGGAACAGGAATCAAAGGAAGGCTTAGAGAACCAATTTCAAGTGCTGTAGATATTATAAATAATTCTAGCAGTGTAGTTATCGCTGTAGACATTCCTACAGGACTAGATCCTCAAACAGGTACAGTGGATGACAAGGTCATTGAAGCAGATTTCACAGTTACTTTCCACAGAGAAAAAAGCGGTATTAAGAAGGCAGATATCGAATACGTTGGAAGTGTTCATGTCTGCGATATAGGAATTCCAATTGAAGCAGAGTTATTCACAGGTCCAGGAGACTTACTCAGACTAAATAATAGGGAAATGAATTCTCATAAGGGCCAAAATGGTAGTGTACTGATTGTTGGGGGAAATCGCAATTATTCTGGTGCTCCTGCATTAGCAGCCCTATCATCTTTAAGGTCTGGAGTTGATTTATCCGTTGTTGCATGTCCAAATAGTGTGGCATCTCCAATAAGGTCATATTCTCCGGATTTAATTGTCGATAGTCTTTCGGATAATTACATCACCTTTGATGATACTTCAAGGATACTGGAACTATCAGAAGATGCAGATGCAATGGTTTTGGGTTGTGGAATGGGAAGGGAAGAAGAATCAGGTTTGGCTTTGAATGAAATGATTGAAAAAATTCAAATGCCGATTGTAATTGATGCAGATGCTCTTAAAATTTTAGATTTAGATTTAATCTCCAAATACAATGGTGAAGTAATTCTAACACCTCATAAAACAGAATTCAAGGCTTTTTTTGGAATTGATATCCCAGAAAAAATAGAACAAAAAATTGATGTAGTTTCAGAAGCTTCCAAGGAATGTAAATCTACCATTCTTCTTAAGGGGGTTGTTGATATTATTTCAAATGGTAAATCGGTGAAATTAAACTCCACAGGAAACCCTGGCATGACAGTAGGAGGTACTGGAGATATATTGGCGGGTCTTGTGGGAGGTTTATTGGCCCAGGGACATAAAGCTTATGAAGCAGCATATTTAGGATCTTTTATTAACGGGGCTGCTGGTGATCTTGCCAGAAAAGATTATGGGTACAATTTCCTTGCTAGCGATATTTTGAAGTACATACCGAGGGTATTTAGGGGTAATTAATATAATCCTAGTAAACCTAAAATAATTAGAAGTACAACTCCAATAAACCCACCAAATCCTGCTACAAGCACTGTAAGAATATTGATTGGAACGTGCACAAATGGAATTAAATCAACAATTACTAGGAGTATTAGACCGAAAAGCATGTGCAGCAATATCTTGATTATTATACCAGCTGCTTTGAAAAGAATTATCAACCCAACTGCAATTATTATTGCTAAGAGAATTCCTATGAAAATTGTATCAATGGCCATTTATTTTTTTCCTGGTTTTTTGTGAATTTCTTAAATCTGATTTTTTTTATCAATTCTTTTGATATAAAATTAAGGTTTTTGATAAAAAAGTATAATTCCTCTAAATTTTAGTCTTTTTTACATACTCTCTGATAGCAAGCTGCCTGAAGTCCATAATTTTTTACCATTCCAGCTATCTCTCGCTGGTCCATTTCTTTATCCTCAAAGGATACAGCTTCTTCACTGTAAAGACTGAATGGAGATTCACGGCCAAGTGTTCTTATACTGCCTTTGTGAAGTTTTAACTTAACTACTCCAGTTACGCGTTTCTGCATGTTGTCAATTATGCAGTCTAGGTCCTCACGGAGAGGTTCGTGCCATAATCCATTGTAAACAATTTCAGAATAGGTTTGGCTGATTGTTTCTACAAATTTAAGTTCTTCTCTAGTTAATGTAAGCTGTTCAAGAGCCTTGTGGGCTGTTATTATAAGAATTGCACCGGGTGTTTCATAATTTTCCCTAGATTTAAGTCCTATTATACGATTTTCAATTATATCTATCCTTCCTATTCCATGTAATCCTGCGATACGGTTGCATTCGATTATGATTTCTAATGCACCCATTTTTTTGCCGTCTATTGCAACTGGAACCCCATCATTAAAGGTTATGGCCAGATACTGTGCTTTGTGGGGGGCATTTTCCGTTGAGACTGTCCATTCAAATGCTTCCTCTGGAGTTTCAACCATAGGATCTTCGAGTATGTCTCCTTCAATAGACCTTCCCCATACATTTTCGTCGATACTGTAAAGCTTATCAGAAGGTAATGGTATGCTGTTCTCCTTAGCATAATCCATTTCTTCTGTTCTTGTTAAACTTAAATCCCTCACAGGCGCAATAATACTGCAAAGAGATCCTGATCTTATGGTTGACTCAAACCGGAATTGGTCGTTTCCTTTCCCGGTGCAGCCGTGAGCAATAGCATCTGCACCTTCTTTTTCAGCTATTTCAACTATTTTCATGGCTATAAGGGGTCTTGCTAGGGATGTACTTAGGGGATATCCTTCGTACATTGCATTGGCTTTAATTGCCCTGAATATGAATTCTTCGGCAAATTCATGCTTAGCATCAATAGTGTAGTGTTTTTTAACACCTATTTCCTTTGCAACCTGTGCAGGTCTTTCAATTTCATCTTTTGGCTGGCCTACATCAACACATGCAGTTATTACTTCCATATTGTACTTCTCCTGGAGTAACTTTACACATACAGACGTGTCCAATCCGCCACTGAATGCAAGAACCACTTTTTCCATTGTAATCACTCTTGAATCTTCTAATCTTCTTTTTATTGGTCAGTCTAAAATTTCTTTAAATTTATAACTAATATGAAACTTTCACATTTAACATATATTGTTTATGTTCTGTGCTATTAAAATCTATATAATTTTAACTTAAGAAGCGACATTTGGTGACATCAATACTTGTTTATAGGATAATAAGATGAAACCACAGATTAGCCGTGTTCTATTGTTAAATTTGATTATATATTAATTAATTTAAATATTCTTATTCAAATAAAATAACCTTTTTTTAGTATCATACTTTTATAAAATTCTTATAACACACTTAAATTTATTTTTTGAGTTGATTAATTAAATTTAACTCATATCATCCAAAAAATGAAGCAATTAAGATTGATGAAAAAGTAGATAAAATAGATGGAACTAATAAAAATAATAGAATATTACTTAACTGGTAAGATTATTCCAAATAAACATGTAATTGGGAATTGAAGCGAGAAAACGTATAAACTGAGTGATTTTAATGAATATTCAAGATGATATCAAAATTATTTCAAATGAAACGGGAGGTAGAGTAAATGAGAACGAATATCTAATGGAATATGTACCTAAATGCATTACATCTACTCGGTTGATTAAAGCTGCAAGATATGGTACTCCTATGATAAAAATTGGTGATAGATCTCCTAAGATTATGCTTACGGCGGGGGTTCATGGAAACGAAATTCCACCACAAATTGCTGCATTGTGGCTTGCAGAAGAGTTATGGGAAAGGCCGATCAATGGAACTGTATATATCATCCCTTTTGCACTTCCAAATGCAACAATGAAGAATTCAAGAAGGTTTAAGGGATTTGATATGAACAGAAGGACATCCAAATTAGGTTCTCCTTCTAATAAGATATTAAAGACCACAGATAAACTTAATATAATTTCTTTAGCAGATTTTCATGCAACCAAAGCCCGAAGTAACCCCGGAATTGAGAGTGTTTTTTGTTCAGAGCAGCCATGCCCAGAGAGTCTAATGATTGCAAAATATATAACAAGTGTCACATCATCGAAGGTTATTTGCCACAAGAACGCAGGATCATTATATAGCGGAGCTTTAGAAGATGAATTAAACCTCAAAGGGACTGCAGCAGTTACATGTGAGGTTGTATCTGAAAACTGTAAGGTAAACCCGGGAAGTCCGGAAAGATCCTACCTTCAAATGGTATCCTATCTAAAGTACTTCGGAGTTGTTTGATTAATATTTATTATAAATTTCGATTATAACCATCTAGCCAGAGTTAAATATCTATATATTAGATGTACAATGGGAGTCGATGAAATGCCATCATACAAAGAACATGTCCTTGTCTCAATAATTATGGTCTTTCCATTTTTTCCAGAAATCTTTTATATTGCACTTGCAGTTATTGGTGCATCAATAATGGACATGGATCACAAGGTTAATCAAAAAAATATTACTATATTGGGGTTATTGGGAGTCATATTGGCTTTAATATTAAGTATTTTGAATTTTCCCTACTTGATAGGAGTTCTAATAGCTTTAATGGCACTGTTATTCTATATTTCTGAGCACAGGGGTTTTATGCATTCGGTATTTGGAATAATTTTTATAACTGGTTGTGTATCATTTTTTGTTCTGGGTGCTCATTCATTACTGTCGGAATTTACAAGTTTGAAGGTATCATTGATTATAATTTCGCTTATTCTGGGGATAGTGATTTTAAATAAAAAAATTGTTCCTATATACGCTTTTTTGATTATTATAGGACTGATATTCTCATCTGATATTGGATTTAACATATATTACGTTTTTTTTGCATTTTTTTTAGGTTGTATAAGTCATGTTATCTTAGATCTTTTCACACCTTCGGGTGTACAGCTTATAAATCCCATATCCTCCATGAAATTTAAAAAACGAGCTGGATTTACTTTAATAGCTATTTGGGCCGGTTGCGTAATTGCTTCCGTAGTATTATATGGTAATAATTTCTTAAGTTTAATAATATAAACTGATCAATTCCTGATTTAAAAAAATATTATAAATAATTAGCCGTTTATGTTTGTCTAGAAAAAAAATCTCAAGTATTACTAGTTTTATTTGATAATAAACTATATGAATATGTTACTACTTTTTATTCAAATATACCTAATCAAAATAGTGTAAAAAATCAATTTAGTTAATTTTATATATATCATGTTTTATAATGATGAATTAATTATCATGGTTTGCAATGATCCTATTGATGGGATGAAACTTAAAGTTTTATATGTGCCATGTTAATTATTCATGAGTTATCCGGGCTATAATATTAAAAAAGGAGTTAATTCACAATGTTTATAACCAGAATATTCTATGGAATAGCTTATTTCATCGTTCTCATCTTTGAAATACTCAAAGCAGAACTAGATGTTATTACAAGGGTTTTAGATGGAAAGGTAGAACCTCATGTTGTTGAGATAGAAACAGTACTTAAAAGGCCTATATCTCAAACTATACTTGCAAATAGCATAACATTAACCCCCGGGACGCTTTCAATCGATCTGGACTCAGAAAATTGTATTTTAAAGGTAGCAATAATATCTAAACGTACAGCTGAGGAGATAATTCCATTTGAACCATATATAAAAGGGATGTTAGAATGAACATACTTGTTATATCACAATATATTCTCATGGGGGCCCTTGCAATATTTGCAATTGCCACAATAAGAATTACAACTAGGAAGAAAATTGCAATGTCTCTTGTAGGTTTATCCGGTTTGGGCATAGCAGTAGCAACGATGCTGGTCTTAGTGCAGCAATTATATAATCTAGCTTTTTGTGATACCATAGCAACTGCCTTGATACTTCTTGGTCCAGTTGGAACCATAGCATTTGCAAGTGTTTTAAGAGGATGATCGTGTGACAGATATAATAACTTTAATAAGATCAGCAATACTCATAATAGTCGCATTCTTGGTGCTTTTAACCGCTTACGGGATTTTAAGGTATGGGGATAATATTGAAAATATAATATACGCCCGGATACACATTCTGGGAGTTGCTGATATAGCTCTTATAATAGCATTACTTGTCCTTAATGAACCCCTTATGGCATCGGCCTATTTCATCTTAGCACCGTTTGCAGCCCACGCCATAGCCAATGGTTACTATTATGGGGAGGAAGAGAAATGATAGAATATATATTCATGATTACAACGATTTTAGGGGCAGTTATATGCTTGATGCAACGAGATCTTCTAAAAGCAGCTATTCTAACCGGAATTCCAGGTGCTTCACTTGCTTTCCTTTACCAATACCTTCAGGCTCCAGATGTAGCTTTGACTCAAGCGATTGTTGGTTCGGCAATAGTGCCTGTATTTTTCGCACTGGCAGTTTTAAGAACACGCAGGGTGGAGGAATAATATGATCATGGACACACAGCTTGCATCGCTTTTAACAGCAGGAATGCTGATGGTAATAGGTATTTTTGGTGCGTTATTCCTGGATAACCTTATAAAAAAGGTTATATCATTGGCATTTATTGGTGACGGGGCCAACCTGTTCCTAATTGCAATGGGTTACAAAGTAGGTGGAATAGTTTACATATACTTACCTGGAATGTCAATGAGCACATTTTCGCAGAATGCATCTTATCCTCTCCCATTTGCTCTTGTGCTCACAAGTATTGTGATAGGGGCAAGTACAATGGCTGTTATGCTTGGAATTATAATCCTTCTTAACAAAAAATATGGATCTATTAGTGCATCAAAGATTCTTGGAGAGTAATGAAATGCTTTCAAACTTCTTATCAAACAATAAAAGAACAGAAACAGAGGTTGGTTACGGTGAAATTGTTTACAATTTCGATCAGGTATTAATGGAGGTATCAAAATGAACCTTCCGAACCTTTTAATTCCGTTAATGGTGATAATACCAATTACATGCGCTCTGTTTTTGAACCTACTTCATGAAAAAAGCAGAGTGGTTAAAGTAATTTCAATAATAGTTGCACTAGCACTCCCAACAATACCTCTTCTAGCAAATTATGGTATACAATACTTTGGTGGGTATCCTCCTTTGATACAGAACCCAACAATAGCAACAGGGCTGCCAGCACTGATAACTGGTACTCAACTTTACATATTCCACCCAGCAATTACCTATGTTTATGGAAGCGCCCAAAAACTAATGATATTCATACTTGGAATGATAGCGCTATTTGCAATATTTATATCACTTTACGAAGTTAAAAAACCTTCAGGTGTTTACGCATATCTGATGTTAATGGGAACAGCATCTATAAT
>PMMV01000057.1 GCA_003162115.1 Methanobacterium sp. | reverse complement strand
TCATACCTTTGAATTTGAGGATCTCCATTGGAAAAAATTTTAGCACTTAATTCAAAGTTGAAAGGCGATTTTGGGGTTATTTTTAAAATCAAATCGTATCACCGGTAAATTAATTGAAAACTTTCAAATAAATCAACTTGTAACTATATTTTAGTTCTTCAAATTCAAGTAAGTTATTAAAATTTATTCTACATCAATCCATCTAAAATCATCTTAAACTGATTAAAATTATGATATGGATATTCATAAGAGGTAATAAGATTTATTATGGGATAATTAAGGATTTATCAAGTATTTAAATGATAATATCCCTTTCAATAATTTTATATATAAATTTGGACATATTTATTCAATGTAAAGGGGGATGAAAAATTGGGAAAAGTTGAGTTAAACAAGGATAAATAAATGTTTTACAATTCAAGAGGTTCCAGATAATTATAATCCTTCTTGGTCTCAAAATGTATCCATTGAATATAAAAATGAGTGGTGGATGCCTAGTCCTGAAGAACTAAAATATATTATATGTAATGATGAAAATTAGTGCACTTTAAATGTGATTATCTTATGTTATACCATTTTAAAATGTGGAGATGTTATTTAAAGGACATTTATCGCTAAATAATGAAACAACCATCCTAAAATGGAATTATTGGCATTATGGTACTTAGTGGTCTTTTCATGGCTAAATACTTCAATTTCCATTTTATCAAATATTTTTTATGATAAAAATGCAATATGTATACAATTAAAGTTTAGGATGATTTTATGAACTGGGATTTCTTAGAAATATCAAAATCTTTTTTAAAAGATGATAAAGGAAAATTATTGATAGAAGGCAAATTTGGCATAGAAAAAGAGTCCCAACGGATTACATGTTCTGGAGATCTGGCGTTAACGGTACATCCCCAAGTATTTGGTGACAAAACTAAAAATCCACGTGTAACAGCAGACTTTTCTGAAAGTCAGATTGAGATGATAACTCCAACCTTCGAGTCGATTGAAGAAGTATATGATGAATTAAATGCAATAACTAATGAAGTAGAAAATGGTATTGGAGATGAACTACTCTGGCCTCTGAGTATGCCACCAAAACTGCCAGATGAGGACCAAATTCCCATTGCCAGCTTTTCTGATTCTGAAGAAGGAAGATACAAAGAAACATATAGAAAAGGACTGGCACACCGCTATGGCAAGAAAATGCAGATGATATCTGGAATTCACTATAATTTTTCTTTTGGAGAAGGAATGGTTGAATATATATATGAAAATTTCGGAAATGGAATGGATAAACGTTCATTTAATGATGAAATACATTTTAAGCTTACCAGAAATTTTTTACGTTACCGTTGGATCTTAATTTATCTTTTCGGTGCATCACCATTCTGTCATCATAGTTATCATTCGGTCATAACCAAGGAAATTAAAATAATTGAGAAATACTGCCATGATTGTGATGATATTATTAAAAATTTCAATCAATACGCTACATCTCTACGGGTAAGCAGGTTTGGTTATTCAAACACTCTTAAACAAAAGGATAATATATATTTCAACAGCCTGGAGGAATATTCATCAAAAATTAATGTGCTGTTGAAAACTAAAAATAGAAAATATTCAAATCTTGGCATATATAAGAACGGTTCTCAAATACAATTGAATGATAATATTTTGCAACAAGAAAGCGAATATTACTCGTCAATTCGGCTTAAGCAAAACATCAAGAAGGGGGAAACCCAGCTGGAAGCACTGGAAAAGCGAGGAGTGAAACATTTAGAGATAAGGATCTTGGATTTAAATCCATTTGAAAAGTTGGGTTTAAGTATTGAAGAAATGTATTTCCTTCATGTTTTTATTTTATTCTGTTTGTTTCTACCAAGTGATCCAATCACTGCCAATGAATATGAGAAAATAAATTCAAATCACCATCATGTAGCATTATTCGGCAGGAAGGATGATCTAATTCTTCAAAAATATAATAATAAAGCATTAGGATTAAAAGAGTGGGGAAAAGAGATATTTGAGCGGCTCAAAAGTATAGCAGAGATAATAAACCAATGTACTGGAGAGGAAAAATATCTTAAAAGTGTAGAATTCGAGAACCAAAAGCTTTTTGATAGATCCATGTTACCTTCTGAAATGATATACAATGAAATGCAAGAAAAAAACGAAAGTTTTATAGAATTCGGAACCAAATATGCCATAAATAATTTACAAAACAATAATCAGGAGGGCTCGAATGGAAATTAACAGATATAAAAGACTTGAACTTTCGACCCAGATTGTTATCAATGGAGCATTCAGCAGGGGGATCGAGGTTGAAGTACTTGACTGGGATGATAATTTCATCCGTTTGAAAAAAAATAATAAAGTCGAATATGTGAAGCAGGCTACAAAAACTTCTTTAGATACATATATAACCCCATTAATCATGGAAAACAAAGAAATTACCAAAATAGTTCTTAAAGAACACAGCATTAATGTACCTGAGAGCATAACTGTAAAAAGAGTAGATGAAGCTGTAAAAAAATATAAAGATCTTGAAGGCAAAGATATTGTTATAAAACCAAAGTCCACGAATTTCGGAGAGGGAGTTTCGATACTGAAAGAGCTAAGGTCAAAGGAAGACTACGAGTATGCAGTTTCGCAAGCACTGGATTATGATAGCTCTGTAATGATTGAAGAATTCATAAAAGGCAAAGAGTATAGATTTTTGGTTATTGGTGACGAAGTAGCCGCAGTACTGCACAGAGTACCTGCAAATGTAGTGGGCAATGGAGTTCATAACATAGGAGAACTGGTTGATGAAAAAAATAGAAGCTCTTTAAGAAGTAAGGGATATGTTACTCCGCTTGAAAAAATCAGGATTGGTATTGTTGAAAAGAATTATCTGGCCAGTCAGGATAAGGACATAAATTATGTTCCACAAAACAGTGAAATGGTATATCTAAGGGAAAATTCCAATATCAGTACTGGTGGTGACAGCATTGATTTTACCGATGATGTGTTAGATGATTATAAGATAATTGCCGTAAAATCTGCAAAAGCGGTAGGTGCAAAAATCTGTGGGGCTGATATTATAATCAGTGATGTAAAAACAAAACCAGATGAGAACAATCACAGTGTTATAGAATTGAATTTCAATCCAATACTCCATGCACATGCATTCCCATACAAAGGTCAGAACAGACATGTTGAGGATAATGTACTTGATTTATTAGGATTCTAAAATTAACAGATGAAAAAATTTTCCACCCATGCTTACACATCTAGGACGTACTTTCGTTTCATTCATTATTCGCTAGGTTTCCATCCTTGATATGTACCAATTATGAAAAATAAGTATTTGTTTTTTTTATTGCCATTTTTCATATCTTACAATTTCATTTATTTTTTTTCTTGTTTTTGGTCTTGGTTTATCATTAGGATATCCTAAGGGAGTAAATATTAGTGGTAATACATTTTTTGGAATATCCAATATTTCCCGTGCTGCTTTAAGGTTAAATTTTCCTATCCAGCAGGTTCCCAATCCAAGATTAGTAGCTGCTAGAATCAAGTGGTCCATGGCAATGGATGTGTCTACTTCAGTGTAATTTTTAAGTCGCACTTATATTCGGAATTATAATGGGAATTGTGCAATTGATAACTATGGCAGCGGCAGGACACGCAACGCTTGGAATTGAAGTCCTCATATATGATATATTGAGATACTTCATAGGAACATTCATTATGGGTGCAATAATAACCATAATCTACAACTTCCTGGCACCAAGACTTGGTGGAGTTCAATTAGGACTTAAATAAAGGGTTTAAATCCCTTTATTTTTTTTAAATTTTTTTGAACTAACATCCTTCCTGATTAGATTAACTTCTTTGTTTAACATGTTAACAAAATAAATTTGTATTCACGATTTACATCTTTTAATCATTTTTTATTGAATTTAAAAGACTTTATGCAGTTTTCAAACAATATCGCTAAAATTATATATTCTCTTTTACATAAAATAAAACATGGACTCTAAAACAAATCGTCAAATTATGGGGATAATTGCAATAATTGTAGGTGTAATTATTATCATAGATCCAGCGATAGTAGCATATCTACTAGGAATTGTACTCATAGCTTACGGAATAATGGAATTAATAAACAGAGGAATGGAATAATTCTGTTAAACGGATTATAAAATTCTTACCAAAATCACAAAACTGATATTAGATTCCTAAAATCTAAAGTTATTAATTTTTTTATTAGCCCTAAATAGTGCTATGAATCATTTTCAATTTACAAACATGGTTAAACTAAAACCACTGAAAAAGAATAAAATCAATTATAATATTAATAGTCCATAAATCATACCCCGAATACTAAAAAAAATTTATTTTAATCAACTTTGTAACAATTCGAAACAAAATTATACATTCAGATCCACAAGAAATTTCATATGAAAATCTTATGGATATTTTAATAGATGTTAAAGATCTACTTTGGATATTGGATTATTATAATGGATTTGATTGGGCGTTAGATAATATTGTCCCCGGATTTAAGTTAAATTCTAAACTTTATAAAATCATGCTGCATATGTACTGTGCCTGTACTGGATATATGCTCCACATATGGAGTATTTAGGTTAATAATTAGATCTAAAAATTGTTAAATAATTCCTCTTACAATAATACTATTGTAGAGATAATGTGGGGTGAAATTTCATGACAAACATTAACAAATCTGTAGAATTAAATAGGGACAATATCAACAAATGTCTGTGTAAAATATGTCCGGTTCAAACAGACAGCAAATGTTCTAAGGATAAACTAGACATTATAAATGAAAACCTAAAAGAAGAAGGGGATATTAAAAAAATTATTAAACCTGAAGAACTTCCACTGGTTTACTGTTCAAATGGTAAGGCCACCTGTACGGACCTTTCAGAGAGGGAGTTATGTAAATGCACACAATGTGTTGTGTGGTTAGATAATAATTTAGCGAATGCTGATCCCATAGAATACTTTTGTATAGACGGTGTTCCAAAATAATGTATCAGAATATAATTAATATTAAATTTTGATCAACAATTGATCTCAAATTCAAATTTAATCGAAATTATACTTTAAATTACACCTAACTTTAAAGCTGATAACCTTCCATTATTCATATACCTTCACTCTAAATATCACACATAAAAACATGATCAACAACTTTCATCTAAGACGTATAAGTTCTTCGAGTTAAATGTTATGAAACCCTATATCAAAGGAATCTAATTATATTACAATCAAATTCTATAAAAATAATAAAATATTATCAGCCCTTAAACATCTTCAAGTTCAGATCGTAGCATTTTATTCTCGTAAATCGACATTGGAGATAAGATATACATTTATATTCTCCTTTATTTCCTAAACTACATATAATCCTGAATCGGGTCGATTAAATATTTATAATTATAAAAAAGAATAAATTATTAAAATAAATTAAAAGTTTAAAGTATAGTATTCACCATCTGGTCGCTGAATCTTCTTAATAAGACCTTTATTTTCCAGGGCAATGATCAGGCTGTAAGTTTTAAGACTGGTAAGTCTCAGTTCACCGTAGAGCATGTTTCCTTCAAGAAGTGTTTTTGAAATCAGTCCAGATTCTCCTGCAACATTCTTTATGATTTCAAAGGCTTTTTCTTCTGTTTCGTTAAGTTCTTCCTTTTTAACGTCTTCTTGTGACTCCCAAACGTTTATGGTACCAGTTTCGAGAAGGGTTACCGAGCCATCTTGGTAAGAAACTATACCCTTTTGATCCAGTGTATTAAGGATATCTTTAAGATCCATTTCTGATAGATCAAGGTCTAATTTAAGGATTCTGTATGGAACACAGTTTTTATACTCATTCTGAAAGTATTTAATTTGATTTAAGACCATATTCTCCTTTCGGGTTATGTGAAGCATAATAAAAAAGGTATGTCCACATGATATTAAATAGTTACTATAATATTTTCAAATCAACCAAAGATTTTCACAAAGATTAAAAAAACCATGTAAACCGATGGAAAGAAGTGAAATTAATTAATAAAGAATTTCGTTCTAATCCATTTATTTAAATCTTTAATTTTTAAAGGGTTATACCTTTATTAGATTCTAAAAGAATGATGAAAATAATAAATAAACAAAGAACCGATTTAATATTGATTAAGAAATTTAATTTATTTAAAAGTTGCATAAAAGATTAAAAGGTTGGAAGTTTCGCCATGATAGATTCTCTCTATGAAAAAGCTCTTTTGAAGAAGGATAACATAAATGAACGAATAAATAATGATTTCGACAATATTGATGTTGATCCCTCTTTGTTCTGGAGGGAATATCCCATAGCTGAAGAAGATTTGGATATAACAATATCTGCAGGTGATGGCAGCATCAATAAAAAGAATTTTATGAGTTTTATATTCTATGCCATCGATGCTGAGTGCTTAGTATATAAAAATGAGCTCAATGTAATAGAAAGCTCTGAAATAGATATAATACCTCATCATAATCATGTCGAAGATCGATTAAGAAGTTACATGGGGATATTTGAGATCAAAAATGCTCTGAAAGCCTTTGAAGAACATGATATTGACGTTTTTCTATTCGATGGTTCCATATTAGGAAACCTAATAAGACCTTCTCCCCTTGAAAATAAGCTTAATAGTGATTTAAAGGACAGAATTAAATATAAATATGTGCCTGAACTTGAAAAAACTCTAAATGAGGAGTTAAAATATTCAAATGTTCGAATAACATCGTCCAAATTTTTAGAAACAATCGAAGAAGAGTTTGAAAATAAAACAGATGCAATGATATACCTTGAAAGTCTTGAAAATTTGATGGTTATCAGCGAACTACTTAAAAATCAGGGTGCAGTAGTTGCAATATCAAAAACATCAACCAGTCATGAATATTTCGATTCTGAAATCCCCGACATGGCAGTATTTGATAGATACAGCAGGAAAGAAGGATATTCGGCCCCGAAATATATCAGCATTTCTAAACAAGAGGTTAAAAGAGATTTTCCCGTTAGAAATGAATTCTTTAGAAGTTTAAAGTTCACTATTTTCTACGCACGAATGGAGAATCATAAGAACATTCTGAAGTTTGAACTGCCTTATGAGGCTAATGAAGATCAGATAAGACATATTTTAAGTGTTATTAAAAGTAAAAGCGCCGAAGGGTATCCTTTACTACTTAAAAAAGCCCATAATAATGTTGTTATACGTAAAATTGATTTGGACAGACTTTCAAAAATAATTGGATTTCAGGAGAAGAGTGGGAGGGAGATGTTATGAACTATGATACTAACGGAGTGATTGGAAGGTGCATAGGGGAAACCTCACTGGTTGATGTGAGCTTCATCTCCAAGGAAATGCCCAAGGTAGGTGAGTACGTTTCATTAGAATACGACGGTAAAAAAGTGCTTGGAATGATTGAAGCCCTTGTACGGGGAAGTGTTTCAATAAACAGTGAAATATACGATCCAAAAACCATAGAAAAAATCAAGATGATAGAGGGAGACGACCACTACGTGAAGGGTACAGTCAGAATTCTGGGGGATGTAGACAATGAACTAAGAATTCCAAGGACACCAGCACCTCCAGGAACAGAGATAAAGGTGGCTGATTCCAAGGTTCTTAGTGGAATATTTCAGTTAGGAAACTATGGTTTAAAGTTGGGAAATCTCATTACACAGGAGGAAGTTTCAGTTGAAGTGGATATAAACAAAATGGTTTCCAGACATCTGGCGGTTCTTGCAATGACAGGAGCGGGTAAATCTAACACAATATCAGTCATTGTGGATGGTCTCTTAAAGGTTAACGGTAGTGTTCTAATATTCGACATGCACTCAGAATACGTGAACACAGAATTTGGAAAAGGTAGGGTTAACATAATAAAACCACTGATAAACCCGATATACATGTCATTTGGGGAGATAAAAAAACTTTCAAACATACCTTCAAATGCATACGTACAGGAGAGATACTTTAGAATGGCCTACAATATGGTTCAAGATGATCTGAAGAAGGGTTCAACAAGGGGAAAAGATTTTATTGGACTAATAATTAGCCGGCTGGAATCATGGTTGAGAGAGGAACCAGAAGAATCTGAAGGTAAATCATCAACAGCATCGGATAGAAAATCAATAACCGATGTTTTAAATAAAGTAGAGCACATGCAAGATAAGTATGGTAACATACTATCTCTTGAAGCAAAGGATGTGATTGATAACATCAAGGTCGGTAAAGCCAACATCCTGGACCTCGGTTCTGTTGATGAATTTGCCTCCGATGTTGTTGTAAGTCATATTCTAAGAACAGTATTAAAGAGCAGGAAAGAGTTTATAAGAAGTGGAGATGGACTCGAATTCCCAATATTCCTAATACTAGAAGAGGCACATATCCTGGCACCCCAAAACAGAAAGACAGAATCTAAACTCTGGATAAGCAGGATAGCAAGGGAGGGGCGTAAATTTTCTGTAGGACTCTGCATGGTAAGTCAGAGCCCGAAATCCCTGGATTCAGATGCACTGTCTCAAGCAAACAACATGATAATACTCAGACTCGTTGAGCCCACAGACCAGAGTCACGTTCAAAGGGCCAGTGAGAACTTGAGTGATGATTTGATTGCTCAGCTGCCTTCACTTAACATAGGCGAGGCCATAGTACTTGGATTAATGACAAGAATACCGACTCTGGTTAAGATAGACGAGTTCAAGGGTAAAATATCTGGTGGAGACCTCAACATAGTAGAAGAATGGTCAAAATCCATTAAAAATGAGGAAGAAATTCTCAAAAAGCAGAAAAGAGAATATGAGGAACTTGGGGGAGATTATTGATGCAATTCATCCACATGGCGGATACACACCTTGGATACAGACAGTACGGACTTTCAGAACGTGAAAATGATTTTTTTGAAGTTTTTGACCAAGCAATTGAAGAAGTGGTACATGAACGTCCTGAATTCGTTATCCACTCTGGAGACCTTTTTGAATATTCAAGGCCACCTACCAAAGCCCTGTTAACTGCGCAGAATGGTATTTTTAGATTAAAAAATGAAAATATTCCAATTTATGCGATAGCAGGAAACCATGATATTGTAATGAGAAAAAATGCTCTTCCCCCTCAAATATTATACAAAGACTTTGGTTTAAAGCTTATAAGTCCAAAAAACTCCTTTTACTTAGAAGGTGAAGTTTTCATAGGCGGAGCTCCATACGCATCCAAATATAACTCTAAACAATTGATAGAACGGCTTCAAACTATTGAGAAAGCATCTCTAAATCACAAAAAAAGTATATTAGTACTTCATCAGGGAATTGACCGATACATCCAGGAATTTGAGATCAAAATAGGGGATATTCCCCAAAGTTTCAACTACTGTGCCTTTGGCCATATCCACGAACGGATAGTAGATGATTTTGGGGAAGGAAAACTTGCATACCCGGGTTCCACTGAAATTTGGCGTTCAAACGAATTTGAAGGTTATAAAAAGAATGGTAAAGGCTTTTATCTGGTTGATGTCGGTGGTGACATACCAGAAATTGAAAAGATCGATCTTAAACTTCCCCGTGAGTTTCTAAAGGAAAATATTGAGTACATCCAACTTCAAGAAGAAATATCAAGGATAAACAGCTATATAAAGAATTTATCAAAAAAACCTATACTCAACCTCACAGTTCATGGTGGAAACTTCAGCAGATCAGAGGTCTATGAAATACTAAATCAAGCGTTCTCCAGCACTTGTCTGTCACTTAGATCAAAATATTTACCTGAAAATATAGACCAAGATCTCCCGGATATGGGGAAAGGAGCACTTGATACAAAAACAATGATCAAAGAACGTCTTAAGGACTTTAACAACGAAGAGGTTTCCGAACTTGCAACAGGACTCCTTAAGGAAATGTCTGAAGGAGATTATAAGAGAGCAGAGGAAATGGCAAAAAATTTCTACGAGGGACTGTATGATAATTGAAAGCATAGTAATGAAAAACTTTAAGTCCCATAGGAATTCTAAAATAGAATTTAACACAGGAATATCCATAATAATGGGTGGCAACGGTGCAGGAAAGTCAAGCATCCTTGAAGCGGTTAGTTTTGCACTTTTCAAGCAACATTCTGGAAAAAAAATAGAGCAGTTAATAACAATAGGCCAAACTAAAATGTCTGTAGAGCTCGAATTTGTATCAAACGGAAGAAAGTACAAGGTATTAAGGCAACGAAGTAAAAATGTATCAAAGGCCAAAATAGAAATACTTGAGGGTGGGGCATTCCAACCACTTTCATCGGGCGATAAACAAGTTACAGATGAAGTTCATGGACTGCTTGAAATGGATGGTGACCTATTTTTAAATGCAGTATATGTCAGACAGGGAGAAATAGCTAATCTAGTAGATAAAACTCCTGCTGAGAAAAAACAGGTTATAGGGAAACTTTTAGGCATAGAATCCCTTGAAAAAGCATGGAAAAATATGTTACCCTTAATGAATCAGTATGAAATGCAAAAAGTAAAGTTAGAAGGTAAATTGGAGTCATTAGACGGTTTAAATGATGAAATAAGATCAAAAAAAGCAGAAAAAGAAGTTATTCATCAAAAGGTTCAAGATATATCTTCTATGGTAAAAAAAATCAAATATGAACTTGATGCAATTACAAAAGAAAATAATTCACTAGAAGAAGCTAAATCAGCTTTTGAAAAGACAGTTAACAATATTGAAGCAAAAAAGCAGATTTTGGAAAAGTTAAATGTAGATCATGAACATCTGGAGAATCAGATCAATGAAATAAGAACTAAAGAAGATGAGATCGAACTTATTAAACCCAATTTATCCAAATTAGAAGTTTTGAAGACACTCAAAGAGCTTCTGGATAGTTTGAAGACTCTTCAAACTAATAAAAAACGGATAAATGATGTTTTAGATAAAATTAAAGAGTATGAAGGCATCTTAGAAGAGAATAGGAATTTATTTAAAAATTATTCGAATTTAGAGGGTGAAATATTAGATTTGGAAACGGACAGGGTAGGTTTTGAGGGATCTAGGGAGTTAATGAGACAGAACCAGTCGAGGAAAGAACAAACCCTTAATAAAATGAATTTAGCACACGAAAAACTTGTAAACGTTATTAAAAAATACAACAAATCACTTGGTACTGAATTCAGTTTAGTTGAGGAATTTGAAACCTACTTAAAATCCGTTAAACCAGAATTATCACAGAATATGGAGACCCTTGATAACAAGATTATAGTTACAGAAACGGAATTGTCAAATTTAAAGATGCAAAACAACGAACTAATTAAGCCCATTGGTGCATTAGAAAATGTTAAAGACAAATGTCCTGTATGTAAATCTGAAATTGATTCTAATAAAAGGATGGAACTAATAAAAGACTATTCATCTCAGATTGAAGTCAACGAAAATAGAATAATCCCGCTGAATAATGATTTAACAGGTTACAAATCTGACAAGAATGTTTTAGATGCACAGTTTAGTGATATTCAAACTGTAAATATTGAACTTCTAAAGGAACAGCTTAAAAATTTAGAAGAAGGTCAAAAGGAATTAATAACCTTAAAAGGGAATATTAATGACTTAAATGACAAAGTTTCAGCATTGGATCAGATAGATGGAAAGTTAAATGAAAAAAAAGAATCATTAAAGAAGATTAAACCTTACTATCAAAAATATTTATTTGCAGAGGGTGCTCTTAATTCCATCGGAAATCCGGGTGAACTCCTTATCGAACTTGAAAGGATACAAGTGGATGAAGATGTCCTTAAAGAAAATATCAGTCGATTGATCGAGGCAACCGGAGGCAGTGTAGAAAACCTTGAAAGTGAAATAAAATATCTTGAGAAATTGAGTATGAGGTATCAACAGCTTTCAGGAGCGGTTGCTCAAAAGCCATCGTTGATGAGTCGATTGAAACAAGTCAAAGAAAACTTAGAGGAAGAGAACTCGGAAATTGAAAAACTCGTTAATTATGCCAATGGAATAGCTTACAACGAAGAGATCCATCTCAGAATCAAAAAAGAATTGGGAATAAAAAATCTGGAATTTTCTGATTTAAATGGAAAAAAACAGGAATTAATTGGAAAGGAAAGTGGGTTAGATAGTTATATTGCAGAACTTGAAATCAAACTCAAATCTTACAAAACCTTCCAGAAAGAAGTTAAAAATCTGAAGGACTTTTTAAAGCTTCTTACTCATATAAGGGATATTTACGGTAAAGATGGGGTTCAAAAGGATCTTAGAAATATTTCAAGACCTCTTATTGAACAGAACACCAGAGACTTCTTTGAGAAGTTCAACTTCGAATATACAGACATAAAATTAGACGATGATTATGATGTAACTGTATATGGGCCTGCAGGAGAGAGTAATCTGGACATGATAAGTGGTGGTGAAAAAATAGCTGTTGCTCTGGCTTTAAGACTTGGAATTACTCAGACACTGTCTGGTGGAAATCTCGAGCTTATAATGCTGGATGAGCCAACCATACACCTCGATGCATACAGACGTCAGGAACTCATCGAACTTTTAAATAGAATGTCAATAATCCCCCAGATGATCATAGTAACACACGACCCTGACCTTGAAGAGGCTGCAGACCATATTTTTAGGGTAAAAAAAGAAGAAGGAGAATCGATAATCTCAAACTCCTAACTTTAAATCTAAAAATAATCCTAAACATTATCGGGTTTATTTTTTGTACGCGTTAATGCAGCGAAGATACCAATAAAGCATAAAACTGTGCAGATAAGAAAAACAGTATGAATACTACTTAATAATGCAGGATATTGAAGCATAGTTATCTGAACATTTCCAATGAATATTGCAAATACTAAAAGTGCAAACCCCATACTGAACGTCTGGCCTAAAAGACGCATTGTACTCACCATAGCGGAAGCAACACCATAGAATCTCCTCTCAACAGACCCCATAATAGCATTGGTGTTGGGTGATGAAAAAAAGCCAAATCCTGTTCCGATAATTAACAGGCCAAGTGTAATAAACTCTATACTAGTTTCTTCATTGATAAATGCGAATAAAAAAAGACCAATAGTTGATAACGACATTCCCAAAGCAGCTAATTTTTGCGGTACGAACTTGTCAGAAAGTCTTCCTGCAATTGGTGCGAATATTGCCATCATAACTGGCTGTGCAACCAGTATTAAACCTGCTGAAAGAGGATCAAGAGCCTTGATGTACTGTAAATATAGGCTTAATAAAAATGTTACTGCAAAGGTTGCACTGTAGTTAATAAGAGCTGCGAGGTTTGAAAATGCGAATGTCCTATTTTTAAATAGTTTAACATTGAGTACTGGGCTTTCAAGCCTTAACTCAAACATCAAGAAACCTACAAATCCAATGATTCCTGCTATAACTAATATTATTCCAGCAATATTGGGAAGTGTTGAAAATCCGTACATTACCATAACAAGGACTACACTGTAAAATACAGAACCTTTAATATCGAATTTTTCTCCTTTACATTCTGCCCATTCATCCTTTAGTTTCCAGTATGTCAGTATAAGGATCAAAATGCCCAAAGGGATCATTGCGTAGAACAAACTCCTCCAACCTAAATACTGCGTCATTATACCTCCAAGAACAGGTCCTAGAGATAGAGCTATATAAACTGTGGCTATGTTAATCCCTATTGCTTTACCTCTTTCCCGTGGCGGGTAGACAGAAGTTATGATTGCAAGACCGGTAACGAATATCATGGCCCCTCCTATCCCCTGAATGATCCTGAATATAATCAGGGATTCTGCCGAGGGTGCAACTGCAGACAGAAACGATGCTATAGTGAATATGATTACTCCGTAGCTGAATATCTTCTTCATACCATAAATGTCTGATATTCTACCGAATGGGACAGCAAACATAGCTGCGGCAAGTAAAAACGATGTCGGAACCCAACTTAGTAGGATGGCACTTGTAGCAAATTCTGCCCCTATTGCTGGCAATGCAATATTAACCGACGAACTCATAAATGGTGTTAAAAAATTGGCTAAAGTTGCGACTAATAAAGCTGCGATTCTTATTGAACTGTCTGTAGGTAAATGTTCCATAAAAATGATCTCCAAATCAACTAATATTTCATAATTTGTTTTAAACCATTAAATATTAATAATCTTGGATTTGATCGGGTTTTAAATTATTTCAATTAAAGTATACTGTTCTAATTTAAAAAAAATCTAAAAAAAAAATCTAAAAAATAAATAATCTAAAAAGAGAAATAGAAGTGTTTGATCAAGCAATCAAACAATGTTGTGCTTTTGTAGGAGCCTGAGTTCTTCAGTTGAGAGTTTTTTTCCCTCTTTGAACTTCTCGTATATGTCCCTAGCAATCTCCTTTTCAGCCATATTCTTCTTTTTACTTTTCTCGCTTTCCATATTCCGTTCTTTAGCTTTAACTTTGTCAAGACTCTTATTTTTTCTTCTAATTTCATTAAGAACGGCTTTTACTTCTTCATGCTTGGCGGATGCTGTTTCACGGGTTTCAATGAACTTGTTGTGAGATATATCTGCCTTTGCCCTGACTTCATCAATGTTCTTGAAGTATTCGAGCATCTTCTCATGTGTTTCCTGGGCTTTGTCTGAAAATTCAACAACCTTAGCGTGATGAGCTTCTGAAGTTTCTTTAAGTGCAACTGCTTCAGTTTGGACCTTTTCATCTTCCTTCATTTCTGAGAGAGTTTTACTGAGATCTTGAACTTTTTTAACTAGTTCATTTTCTTTTTTCATGTCAAGAACTTTAGTCTCGATAGTTTTTTCTATTTTATCAATCTCACCTTGGATTTTGAGTATATCTCTTCTTCCAGAGGCATATTCCATTTTTTTCAGTTCTTGATTGGTTTCATCCCGCAGTTTCTTATACTTACGAACTTCTTTGTTGATTTTGTCACGTTCATCACGGTATTTGAGAGCTTTGTCCAGATTTTCTTTTATGCTGGCGTTTAATTCGTCCCTCACCTTTTTGAATTCACGTGCATCTTCATTTAAGTCGTCACGTTCTTTTGTAAGTACTTTAAGTCTCTTTTCAAGTTCTTTTTTGTTTGAAAGTAGTTCTGAAAAGCTTTTTCCAGCATCAGGATTTGGTTCAACTTTTACATCTGGAGATGATTTTTTAGCTGATGGTTCTTCCTTTGCAGGTTCTGCAGGTTCTTCTACTGGAGTTTCTTCTTTATCTGTTTCTGCTATTGGTTTTTCAGGTGCTGTCTCTTCTTTTTCATCGGGAGCTGCTTCATCAGAGGATTTATCTTTTTCTTCTTCTTCACTAAATACGTTGAGAATTTCTCTTAAATCCTTTTTTTCAATAACAACATCCGCTTTTTCTTTTAAAACTGGTTTTGCATTAAATGCTATTCCTAAACCTGCTTCTTCAAGCATTGATACATCGTTTGCACCGTCTCCTACTGCTGCAGATTCGTCTGCTTTTACTTTTTCCATTTCCATTATCTCCTTCAGGATTTCCGCCTTCGAGCCTGTCACTAATGGACCGCTGACTTCTCCTGTTAATTTTCCTTCTTCCTCATGGAGAACATTTGAAAATGCGTAATCCAAACCTAAATTGTCTTTCATCCGGTTGGCGATGATTTCAAAACTACCGGTTATGGTTGCAATTTTATATCCTCTTTTTTTGAGTTCTGCAATAGTTTCTTCAGCCCCTTCCATAAGGGGGATTTTTGACACGACTTCCTTAATATTTTCCACTGAAGCACCCTTTAGGAGTGCAGCCCTTTCTTTAAGGGCAGTTTCAAAATCTAGATCGCCTTCCATTGCTTTTTTAGTTAATTCTGAAATTTCAGATTCAACGCCCATTAATTTGCCAATTTCATCTATGGCTTCTCCATCAATAAGTACGTTATCAAGATCAAATGCTATGAGTTTAATCAAAAGATCACCGAGTTAAATCGAGTAAAGATTAAAATTATATCAAATCCAATTCAGCTAATCGCTCTTTAGTCTTTTCCACGCCGAGTTGAGCATCTTCAAAGCTTTTTGCACCGGTACAAACCACTTTCCCTGAGCCAAATAAAAGCAAAACTACTTTAGGGTCATCAAGTCTGTAAACTAATCCTGGGAATTGTTCTGGTTCGTATTCTGTGTTTTCGAGGTCTAGAGCCACAGATTCTAAGTTCAGGGTTTTCCCGAGGTTTGCTGAAGCAACTATGTTTTGGATTTTAATTTCAAATTCATGGGGAATTTCTTCGTCAAGTCCTCTCATTTTGTCTACAGCTATGTGTATGGCTTTTTTTGAGTCTTCTATTGACTTTGCACCGGTACACACTAGTTTTCCTGATCCAAATATGAGTGCTGCTGTTTTTGGTTCTTTTAATTTGTAAACCAATCCTGGAAATTGTTCTGAGTTATATTCAACTCCTTCCAGGGCAGGAGCTACTTGNNATATATAGTTTTCAATACTTTTAAATCAAATTTTTGATCTAGTAATTTAAGGATATTTAATAGAGACGGTCTCAACTGATTCAACAACAGAATTATGATGGAAAACTTGCATTATCAAGTTATAAATTGAAATTTTTGAATTAAGTTATTATTTATTATAATTATACTCTTATGCCTAATGTGGTCTAATTATAGTGGGCATCACGATGTATATTAATATATTAAATAAAAATAAGTGTATGGTTAATATAATTAATATAATTAGTTTTTATGATGGAGTATATCCATTCTAATACCTTTAGTTAAAGAAGGGGGAAATCTTATGCTTGGCCCTAAAAAGTATCGTAAGCAACTATTGGAATTGGGCATTGAGGGTATGGAAATAGATGTTTCTAGCATTGATGTTGCTATGGATACATTAAATCAGTTAAATGATATGGAAAAAATTTTAAAAAAAATCAGATTAAATGTCCGGGCAGATATAAGAAAGATCAGACTGGACTATGTAACTAAATTGAAAGAAGTGGATCAGTCCGCCAACGTTAAAAAAGGCCTATTTTCCAGAAATAAATCAGTTTCTAATATCACCGAAGAAAAGAAAAAATTAACACGTGAAAGAAATCTTACCATAGCAACCTACGATGTAGTTGAGAATACCATAGATGATTACCTGGATCAGATAGATAATTCGAAATACTACATTAAGAATTCAATACAGCGGAGGGTAGGTTAATCTAAATTAATACTTATTTTACTGCCCAGTAATTATTATCGATTTGTGGGGGAGCTTATTTGATAGAAGTTGAAGTTAAGGCAAGTATAAAGGATTTTGTAGCTGTTAGGGAAAAATTGATCAATATAGGTGCTGTTAAAATAAAAAAAGAGCATCAAATAGATGTATATTACAATGCTCCCCACAAAGACTTTGGTGAGACAGATGAAGCCTTAAGGATAAGGGAAATTCCAGAAGATGGAGAAAAACGGATTATTCTCACATATAAAGGTGCAAAACTGGATAATTTGAGTAAAACACGTAAAGAAATTGAGGTTGATGTATCAAATGCTGAAAATACTGCATTGATCCTAGAGAACCTAGGGTTTAGAAGGGCTGCCACAGTAAAAAAAGATAGGGATATTTACCACATCGATAAGTTTGTTGTAACCCTCGACACTGTTTACGATGTGGGAAATTTTGTTGAAATAGAAACAGAAGCCCATGAAGATGAAGAAACAAGCGAATCTATTAAGAAAATATTCAACATATACAAGAAGTTGGGTATTGAGGAAGGTTTTGAGAGAAGATCCTACTTGGAACTTATGGCAATAGGTTAAAAATTCACCATAGAATCTTCATTGAGNNAACAAATAAAAGAATTAATAGAATGAAAGTACTCACAATCAAATAGGAATAAATAAATTAATTCCTCATAAGATATGTAAAAATCGCAATATTTTCTTAAAATTTGTATTTAAAAATAATCTATTATTTTAAATGAAAAAAATTAGGTGGGAATCTGTTGAAATACT
>PMMV01000011.1 GCA_003162115.1 Methanobacterium sp. | reverse complement strand
TTTAAGATGATTTCTGATGGATTGATGTAGAATAAATTTTGGTAACTTACTTGAATTTGAAGTTCTTAAATATACACAAGGTTGATTTTATTTGAAATATTTTAGATTAAATTAACCGGTGATCGATTTGATAATAAAAATAACCCCAAAATCGCCTTTCAACTTTGAATTAAGTGCTAAAATTTTTTCCAATGGAGATCCTCAAATTCAAAGGTATGAAAAAGGTTCTTACTGGCAGTTGATATGGTTAAATAATAAGTTGGTTCTCATTACTGTAAGATCGTTAGGGTCTGTTGATAAACCAGAGTTATCTGTATCTTTAAAACCGGATAATGAACTCAATAAAAAGGACAATGTAATTGCAAGGAAGATTTTAACCTCAATTTTTAACTTGGACTTTGATCTAAGATATTTTTATGAAGATAGGATCATGTCGAAGTTGACATTAAAACTCTGTGGTCTCAACAGTCCTACAACGCCAACGTTTTTTGAGGCCATTGTTTCATCCATAATAGAACAGCAGATATCACTTAAGGCCACAAGGAGCATCGAGACTAGGATGATTAAAGAATTTGGTGATATGTTACAATTAGACGGCAAAACTTACTATTCATTTCCAACTCCAGAAACTATTTCGAACTTAGAAAGAGAAGATTTACGAGGATCAGGTTTGAGTTTTAGAAAAGCCGAGTATGTTATAGGTTTATCAAAGAGTATTGAAGAGAATAATCTTGATTTAAATGAATTAAAAACTAAAAATACCTCTGAAATTATCAGTGAACTGTTAAAAATACGTGGCATTGGTGTTTGGACCGCAGAACTTGCTGTTATCAGGGGACTTCACAGGCTTGTTGCATTACCTGCAGATGATATCGGTCTTAGAAAGGTTGTATCCCATTACTATAACAATGACAAACCTGTTTCAGCAGATGAGCTCCGAAGGATCGCCAAGGGTTGGGGAAAATGGAGTGGTTTGGCAGCTTTCTATTTGGTGGTTGCAGATATAATGTCAATAAAAATTTAATAAATCCTTAAAAGGATTTAGAAACCTTTTTTTATATGAATTACATATTAACTTACATGATTCTAATTGTTGGTGGCGCTGGATATATTGGCGCGCATATTAACAAACAGCTTAACATTAACGGTTATGAAACAATTGTTTTCGATAATCTGAGTTATGGCCACGAAGATTTTATTAAATGGGGAACCTTTGAATGTGGAGATCTCGGAAACATCAATGATATAAGGAGCGTATTCAAGAAGTATCCTGTAACTGCTGTTATGCATTTTGCAGCCTTCACCTATGTTGGTGAGTCAGTTGAAGACCCTCAGAAGTACTACAGAAACAACGTCTGCAACACTATTAATCTTCTTCAGGTGATGCTTGAATTTGACGTTAAGAAGCTGGTGTTTTCATCAACATGTGCAACCTATGGCGATCCTGTTGAAATCCCTATAACAGAACAACATCCACAAAATCCCATTAGTCCCTATGGACGTGGAAAGTTGATGGTAGAAAATATACTATCAGATTACAGCAGAGCATACAACCTTCATTACGTATCTTTAAGGTATTTCAATGCTGCAGGTGCTGACCCGAACTCAGAGATTGGCGAACTTCATGACCCTGAAACCCATCTGATACCGTTGATACTTGATGCAGCTTCGGGTAAAAGGCAGAGCATCAAAATATTTGGAACAGATTACAACACCCCTGATGGAACTTGTATCAGAGATTATATACATGTGACAGATCTGGCTGATGCCCACTTAAAAGCACTTCAATACCTTGAAAACGGTGGTAAAAGTGATTATTTCAATCTTGGAAATGGTAATGGATTTTCTGTGAGGGAAGTAATAGAAAAATCCAGGGAAATTACAAGGAAAGAAATAAAAGCTGTTGAAGATAAAAGACGCCCGGGAGATCCTCCTGTTCTGGTTGGAAGTTCGGACAAAATCCGTAAGATATTGAGATGGGAGCCGAAATATGATGATCTGTCGTTGATTATTCAAACTGCATGGAAATGGCATGAAAAAAGAGAAACTGATTAAATTATGTAAATGAACTTTATTTTAAATTTTTTTGATTTTTATATAATGATTTAAAAATCTCATGTAATCTATCGCTTCGTAATTAATATTATTATTTAACGATTTCAGCCATGTAACTCCTTAAATCTTCTCCGACTTCCGGGTCTTCCAGTGCAATTTCAATTGAACTTTTTAGCCATTCCACTGTGTTTCCTATGTCGTATATCTTCCCTTCGAATACATGCCCATATATCTTTTCGAGCGATTTCATGGCATCTGTAAGTTGGATTTCACCCCCAACACCAGGAGTTAGGTTATCTATGTGATCGAATATTTCAGATGTTAGAATGTACCTTCCTGTAATTGCCAGATTTGATGGTGCATCGTGGAGTTTTGGTTTTTCAACAAGATCTTCAATTTCATAAAGAGTATTAGAAATTTTATTCCCCTTTATAATTCCATATCTTTCTACTTTTTCATCTGAAACCTTTTCTATGGCTATTGTAGATGATTCATATTTGTTATAAATGTCAATAAGCTGTTGGGTACATGGTACATTTGACTTGGCTATAGTGTCACCTAAAAGAACTGCAAACGCATCCCCATCAACATGCTTTTTAGCACATGATATTGCATCTCCCAAACCTCTCTGTTTCTTCTGTCTTACATAATAAATATCTGCCATTTCGGATATGGCCTCGATTTCATGGAGATTTTCCGTTTTTCCACAATTTCTAAGGAAATACTCAAGTTCAAATGACTTATCAAAGTGATCTTCTATTGATCTCTTTCCTTTACCTGTTACTATAAGAATATCATCAATTCCAGATAAAACCGCCTCTTCAACCACGTACTGGATGGTTGGTTTGTTGAATACAGGTAACATTTCTTTCGGTTGTGCTTTAGTAGCTGGTAAAAATCTTGTACCAAGTCCCGCAGCGGGTATAACACCTTTCATATTAAATCACCTTCATTATCTGATTAAATTGGAATATATAAATTCATTTTAAAGATCGTATTTATTTTATGTTTTGATTGTAATTAAATTAAACATATTTAGGTAATTGTTTAATAGGAATGGAATATATAAATTTCTGAGAAATTCTATGGTGTTGTAAATGATAGATGGTGTGAAGACTAAAAATCTTAAGGTGATCCCAGACGAAAGGGGTTGGCTAATGGAAATATTGAGGTGCGATGACGAATTGTATGAAAAATTTGGACAATTATACTTCACCACCACCTATCCTGGAGTAGTTAAAGCTTGGCACTTGCACCAAAAACAGAGGGACAACTTCACATGTGCATATGGAATGGTCAAAGTTGCACTGTACGATGCAAGAAAGAACTCCCCAAGCTACGGTGAGTTGAACGAATTTTTTATTGGAGAGAAAAATCCAAGGATCATAAGCATTCCAACCTTTGTTTATCACGGGTTTAAGGCCATTGGTGATAATACTGCATTTTGTATTAATATACCAAATAATCCCTACAACTACACTGAACCGGATGAATTAGGTTAGCACCAGATACAAATGAAATACCTTACGATTGGATTCTTGAAGGAAAAAAACACGGATAAAATAAAATCCCAAAAAATTATATTAAATTGAAAATTATTAATAAATGGTGAAAAAAATGAAAATGCTTATTACAGGAGGAGCAGGATTTATAGGCTGTAACTTTGTTCATCAGATGATTAAAAAATACGATCATGACCTAGTTATCTTTGACAAACTTACATATGCTGCCAATCCAGAGTACATGAATAATGTGAGAGATAAAATTGAATTTGTTAAAGGTGATATTGGCGACTTTGAAGCGGTAGATAAAATAATGAAAGACTGTGACATGGTAGTGAATTTCGCTGCTGAAACGCATGTTGATAGGTCAATTGAAAATCCTGGAGTATTTGTTAAAACAGATGTTATTGGAACTTACAATCTTCTTGAATGTGTTAGAAAATACGATGTCGAGAGATATCTCCAGATATCAACCGACGAAGTTTATGGAAGCATAGAAAATGGTTCTTTCAGTGAAAAAAGCAATATTGATCCTTCAAGTCCCTACTCTGCAAGCAAAGCAGGTGCGGATGTGCTTGTTAATGCGTATTATAGAACTTACGGGGCCCCTGTGCTGATAACACGTAGCAGTAACAATTTTGGACCTTACCAGTTCCCTGAAAAACTGATACCCCTCTTCATATTAAACGCAATGCAGGATAAACAGCTTCCAGTCTATGGGGATGGTAAAAACATTCGTGATTGGATATATGCACCTGACAATTGTTCAGGAATTTACACTGCACTTACAAAAGGAAAACTTGGAGAAGTTTACAACATTGGGGGGGGAAATGAGAAAAACAATCTGGAGATAACCAACCTGATACTTAAAATCCTAGGAAAACCAGAGAGTCTTATAACCTTTGTTGAAGACCGTCTAGGACATGATAGAAGGTATTCTCTAGATTCATCAAAGATAATGAAACTTGGATGGAAGCCTGAATTTAATTTTGAGGATGCACTTTTCAAAACCATTAACTGGTACAAAGAGAATCTATCCCTTTTTATTGGGTAGATTATCCCCTTTTATTTTATTTATGATTTAAAATAAGGTTTAAAATCTTTATCATATCAGTTTCTGATTTACCGTAAATTTTCAAGATTTTATGATGACTTTTATGTCCTGATATGATTTCTACATGAGTTTTAGTAATTTTAGAAAATTCGTTAACTATTTCCTTGTTTGCCCTACCTTTCTGTGGATGTGCCTTTATTCTAACTTCAACTGCTTCTCTCCAATCATTGTAACCGGATATTTCGAATTTGTCAGATCTAGGTGACACTTCTATGTTGAGAAGTATCCCATCCTTGGTCTGCGTTATAGCATTCATAAAATCATTCCATTATTCAATCCTTTAATTCATGTTTTTTTGTATAATATATGTTAACTGGTTCCTATTTTGTATCCCATCTTTATTAAGTTAATATAGGGTTTTTAGAGTCCAATTGAATCAAGGAAAACATTTAAATAGTGAGACGTAAAAAAATTGGTATGTTCAAATAGCTATATTATATATTAGCAGGGGTGGTCGAGCGGTCAAAGGCGCTAGGTTGAGGGCCTAGTGGGGTAGCCCTTCGCGGGTTCGAATCCCGTC
>PMMV01000119.1 GCA_003162115.1 Methanobacterium sp. | reverse complement strand
GAAACAATTCCTGCAATCTGGCCTAAGGATCCTTGAGCCACATTCAACCCTACGAGTTGTAATAGTGGTACTAATAATATTAAACTTACTCCCTGTGTTAGACTTATCAATACCATCAAAATTAAAGCTAGAGTAACCTTTTTAGGCATTAATTGGAACAAANNTATGATAATTGTGTGTTTAATTATTTTAATTTGCCTATGTTATCTCAAAATAGATAGATGGTATTTTCAGTTACTTTATTACTAACTTCTTTATTAATTATCATCTGGTTGTTTAATTCTAAATAATCTAAATAAATAATTATTCGAATATTATTAATTATTTTATTGTTAAGTTTCAATATGCGAAGATAATTATTCAAAATTAAAGGTTTTGGTCAAATATATATCCCATAACCTATGATAATACATTAAAGATTCTGATACAGAGGACTATTTTATGAAAAAACATTTTCCTAAAGACATTTTATTAATAATCTTACTGGCCATTATCGCTATTTTATCTGTTTACACGTTACCTTTGGCGAAATATCCTTTAAATATAATTTCATATATAATTTTAGGCCTCTTTTTATCAGGATATGCATTAATGGCTGCTATTTATCCTATGAAAGATGAACTAGTATGGTGGAAACGCATCCTTGGAAGTATTATAGTTAGTGCTTTGTTTAGTTTTCTTTTCATATTAATTTCGCATTATAATATTCTTGGAATAAGTTTCTCTAGTGCATTTATAATAATTGGAGTACTAACGATCCTGTTATCAATTGATGCATTAGAAGGATACAATAGAAAATCAAAGATGCAGGAAGATGTTAAAAAGAATGGAGAATCAGGAATATACAATTTAAATCATTCTTTTAAGGATCTTTACATACTTATAGTTTTGACACTACTATCTCTGACAATTGTGGCTATACCAATAAAATACATTGAAAGTTCTATTTTTTACCCTTTAAAAACTGTATTCAGCATATTAATAATATTTTTATCAGGATATGCATTTTGGGCTGCAGTAATTCCTCTTACAAAACTAGGAAAAACGAAACGTTTACTCCTCACCATTATATTTGGAATAATTCTTTTAACAGCATCATACCTCCTCTTGAGGTTTAACCCTAAAACTGGATTTAATATAATAATTGTAAGTGTATTATCTATATTTATAGGATTAATGTGTATAATAGCATTTATAAGACAGAAAAGAAAGCCTGAGACGGAAAAAATAGAATCGGATGATAAAAAAGAAGAATCTGAACTAGAGCCTGTAGATGTACCTGATCAAATTATTGATAAACCTGAAGGTCGAGAACATTCAAAAAGAAAATTCAGATCACTGGACCTATTACTGGTACTGTTAGCTAGCGTTCTATGTATATTCTTTATTTTAACCCCTAAATATAATGGAACAATTATATACTCTATTCTAGCAATTTTACTAATACTCTTCCTTCCTGGATATTCTTTAGTAGCAGCTTTATATCCTAGAAAAGATGATCTAGATGGAATCGAACGTGCATCATTGAGTTTTGGTATCCCTTTACTTGGTTTAGCAGTTTTTCTCGTAGAAAACTCCATATATCATGTTAAAATCGGTTTAAATTTCGTACTCCTCTTACTTGCGACATTTACTATTATATTCATTATTATAGCATACATCCGTAGAATAAGGATTTCAGAAGATGAAAAATTGGATGAACACGAAGATAGTATCCCAGAAATGGAAGTAGATGAATCTGGACTTGAAAAAGTTTCCAATCAACGATTTGTAACAAAAGATCTTTTAATAATATTTTTAACCACATTAATTGCTATTATATTTATTTTAACCCCTAAACTGAATGAAACATTTATAAGAACAATTTTAGGATTGTTTTTAATCCTTTTTATACCAGGATACTCATTAATAGCTGCTTTATTCCCTAAAAAAGAGGATCTAGATCGTATTGAACGTGCTGCGTTAAGTTTTGGTTTGAGTATTGCAGTTACTCCATTAATCGGTCTGGCACTTAACTATACTCCTTGGGGAATTAGATTAACACCAATACTAATTTCGTTATCGATTTTCACATTTTTAATGGTTTTTATTGCACTTNNTATGTAATTATCAAGCCTAAACAGGGTGAAACATTCACAGAATTCTACATTTTAGGCCCCGGAGGAAATGCATCAGGATATCCTACCAATTTAACTATTAGGCAGAATGCATCGGTTATTATTGGTATTATTAACCATGAGCAAAAAACTGTAGACTATAATCTGGTTGTAACCTCAGATGGTGCTGTTATCAATAATCAGAACATAACATTGACAAATGGAAATAAAACAGAAATACCATTTACCTTTGCGGAAAATTCTACAGGCAATAAGACAGTTCAGTTCCTGCTCTATAAATTACCGGACAATACAAATATTTACAGATCACTTCACCTATTTGTGAATGTTAGATAATTGATGATTCGAGCCCATAATTCCAATATAAAAAAATATTTTATTTAATAAATATTTTTATCCTAATTGAAAGTCACATGGAATATGTTTATTATTAAAAAGTTAGGCTTATAAAAAAAACGAAAATATTTAACATATTTGTTCATTAAAAATCATTTTATGACACTTTTATTCGTGGAATAAGTCACAGATCGGTAAAGAAAAAATAGAAAATTGTATATACTACTTCAAAGAGATCAAAATATCATGATATCTACAGTAACCACAACCACAACAACCGTAACTACACCTGAGGTTATGGCTTACAGTATAATTGCAGTAATTGCTCTAATCGCATTACTTGCTCTTAAAGAAATATTAAGTTCTGAAACCGAAAATACAACTCTTAAATCATTGGTTAAAGGATCTAATATTGCTATAGTTCCATTGTTACTTGTATTTGTAGCTATTGTAGCATATAAAGTTGTAACAGTAATTTAACGGAGTATAATATTTATGATCAATCGTAATAGTACAATTGTAATTTTAGTTCTAATTTCTATTTTAGCTTTTTCTGTTACAGCTTATACAAGTTACGCCAAACCCGTTAAAACCACTGCAGACACCAAATTAGCTTTTACCAACAACGGACTTACATGGGTCCATATTGATGCAGTTATTGAAAATATGCAGATGAAAGATGGATCAACAAAAAACGTCTATGTTGACGCTTATATTAAACCCGGCGGTAATGTTAATATGGATTTAAGTAAACTTGCAGGTTACGGAAATCAACCATTACCAGCTGGAACAACAATCAGACTACTTGCATGGGATGGATTATACAACCCTACCGTATCTACCACACTTAATAATCTGAATTTAAATATACAAGGTTGGTCAAAAACTACAACACCTCAATCAACTGATAAAATATACAACACTGCATACTCAAATTTAAAGGTCAGCAAATTACCTAATGGCATAACAAACAGCATCATAAAAGTCACAACAAACCCTAATAACTTCCGTGCACATTTAGCCTCTACATCATTGCAAACAATATTGGATGAAAAAATTTTAACAATTGATTCAAAAGGCAAACTTACAATGGTTACGGTAACACCACCAGTTCTATGCAAAATCATGGCACATCCCAATTCGAAAAAATGGATTAAACAACAAAAATTACGATTTATCCAAGAATGGAATTACCTTACCAAATACCATATAATCCAAAAACATTTGTAAATTAAATAAATTTCTCTACTTTTTTTTTTATGATATACTAAATATGAAATTGTATCATACTTCTAAACTTGTTACATATAAAATTATTATTAATAAATGGTTCAATGATATGCTTATTATAAATAAAATTTTAATAAGTATCGAATTTCATTAATAATACATATAAACAACTTTTTATGTAAAAAAGGCTCATCAGAAAGTTTATAGATAGTCATATATAGTAGTTCAAAAATAGCATAATACATGATTTCTACAGTAACCACAACCACAACTACCGTAACTACACCTGAGGTTATGGCTTACAGTATAATTGCAGTAATCGCTTTAATTGCTTTACTAGCCCTTAAAGAAATATTAAGTTCTGANNATTATTAGCCCTTATAGCAGTAGCAGTATGATGCAAACGGCAAAGTTACAATGGCTTTTGTAACACCAGCAACTTTATGCAACATCACAGCACATTTAATCTAATAAAATTCTTTCTTTTATTAATTTATTTGATTCGTTGAATCAATTAACTATTTAGAAGTGAGATTTGTGGATAAAAAAGTTAAAATAGGAATTTTAGCAATATTAATAATAGTTTCAGGTTTCATGATATACGAAACAACTAACGGTAATTTAATGAGCTATGCATTTGATCAGATCCACTACAACTACACAGGATACGCATCCATACCAAACGACACACCAGACGGTGGTTCACTTGGAGGAACTTACAATATTCAAGGCAAGGGTCAAAAGTTCACATTCGATGTAAGAATGTACGACGCAGAGAACTATGAAGATCCCCTATGTTACACCAAAGATGGATTAAAAGCTAACGGTACATTAGATACAATAAATGTCAACTCAAATACTATAACAGCACTTTTAAATCATAACTTTAAAAAGGCAATGTTCATAACACCATTTACAGGACATTTTGACATGGCCTGTGCTTCTTGGACAGGATATGGAAACTTCTCAAACAACGGCACCAACTTCGTTGGTAACTTCAAAATTAATGGTGTAGATACCGATTGGAATGGAACATACAAATTAGTCCCAGATGGAAACAAAATAGATATAATAACCAGTTACCTATGGTGGAATCCAAACGGACCGAATACGAATTATACACAAGTAAATAAAACATATTACATGTAAAAAATATTTTATTTTTACTAAATTTTTTTTTATATTTTTTTAGTTAATTCTATATGGAAATAAATACATATAATAGATTAACAAGGTGAAAAGGGTCGAATAACCTTGTCATCTTACAATTAAAGTATTTCTTTATTGAAATTTTCTCAAAAAATTTGGGGGTTTAATATAATGGAATATGAAAGTTATATATCAGAAAGTGTGAAGAATAAGACCATTATGCTTATACACGGTCTTTGGATGACTCCATTAAGTTGGGAAAAATTCAAGGAAAGATTTGAGATGCTAGGATACAATGTTTTAACTCCTGGATGGCCAGGTCATGAGGGCAATGTTGAGGATGTTCGTAGGAATGCTTCAGAAAAGATAGCTGATCTGGGTTTAGAAGAGGTTATTGAACATTATGAAAATATCTTAATGAATTTGGATGAACAACCTGTTATAATAGGCCATTCATTTGGTGGATTGGTGACACAGGTTTTAATTGATAGAGGTTATGGGGTGGCTGGTGTTGGCCTTGATGCTGCGGCACCTAGAGGTGTTCATAAACTTACATTTGCCGAGTTAAAATCTGCATTTCCAGTTTTGTCACGACCCGGAAATCGGCATAAGGCGGTTGGATTAACATTTGAACAGTTCCACTACGGATTCGCAAACAACATGTCAGAGAACGATGCTAAAAGAGTTTATGATCGATATGCAATACCTGATACTGGTAGGGCTGTTTTTGAGAGTGTTTTTGATGATTTTAGTAGAGATGCGCCCACCAACGTTAACTATAAAAATAACAAACGTAGCCCCCTTTTATTAATTGCAGGTGAAGATGATCACACAATACCTGCTGCTGTAACCAAATCCAATTATGATAAATACAAAGATTCAGATGCATTAACAGATTTCCATGAATTCAAAGGTCGAACCCATTTGATCTTTCTAGAGAAGGGATGGGAAGAAGTAGTAGACTACATTGATCAATGGATAGAAAATACTCTGGAATAATATAGTCAATCAATATATATATTTTAAACATTCTGATTAAATTGAGGGAAAGATTATGATGGAAGTTAGCAAAGAATACATGTTGGAAATGCTTTCAAAAACTAAAAATTACACTATAGTAATTTTAAAAAAGACAGAAAAGATTAATGAGCCGGGACATGATAAAATTAAATATGAACATGGCAAACGTAATTTTCAATTACGAGAAGATGGAATTATTTCAATTGTTTGCAGAATAAATGATGAAAGCGATCTCAGCGGTATTGCAATCTTTAATGGTAATCTAGAAGAAGTTAAGATGATCATGGATAGAGATCCTGGAGTAAAAGCCGGAATATTCACCTATGAAATGCATCTCTGTAGCAGTTTCCCTGGTGACAAACTACCTTAATTAAATTTTTTATTTTTAGATTAAATGGTATAGTGTAGAAGCATAAAATGGTATTATCAAAAATAGGAAGACGTTGGATATTCCATGTGAAAATGTTATTCCAACAATACTTCTTGTTTTCATGAAAGAGTAACCATAGAATAATGCAACAGAGAATACGAATATAAGGTCGTTAAAAGAATTCCATCCTATGTGAAGAGCTGTAAATAATAGTGCAGTATATAAAAGTCCGGCAATTGTTCCAAAAACGTTTTCAGCATTTTTCTGTATAATACCCCTGAAAAGAAGTTCTTCCGCAAATCCTGTAGATATGATAAGTATGATAGATGCTGATATCAATGTTACAGGGTTCAAAACCGCTATTAAAGGTTTTGGTTGCAGGATGGTGTACTCTATTGTACCTAGGAATATTCCTGTTAGGGCTATTAAAAATTGGATCTTTTTATTTCCCCATATTATACCTACATGTTTTCTTGTAAGTCCCTGACTTTTCATAATAGTATATACAGCTGCAAATAATGGTACAGCTATTATAGGGAACCAGTATAGTGTTTGAATCTGCATTAACGGGATTGTTAAACCGATGATCCTTATCATCGGTAGGATCATCATGGATCTGAGCATAACGGAGTAGTTGTAAGATACATTTAATGAGGAGTTAAGAAGTAATGCAAAGAGTATAACCATCTCAATTACAAGTCCCGCCTCTTTATTAATATAAGTTACAGTGACTTCAGCAGTGATCAATCCTAATAAATATAGAACAGCAAGTATCTTCTCATTTCGAGAAGTTTGGGTAATGGAACGCTTATCCTGAATATCATCAATAAGAAAATCAATCTCTTGTTTCCTTCCATGATTACCTATTTTTTTAAATATTGAAGATGAACGTTTATATTCAATAATAGCATCTTCCCATGCACCCTGTGCTTCGTAAGTTCCTCCTATAAGGGATAGTATATTAGCCAATCTTTCCGGGTCATTTTTTTCTTCAAAGTTTTTAACCCCATCAAAGTAATTTTCACGTGCTTCTACATATCTATCTTGCTTTTCCAGTATGAATCCTATGCCCGTATTAGCATATCCTTGACCAGTATAATCTTTTGCTTTTTTAAATGCCTCTAAAGAACTTTGATAGTATTTCTGTCCATTTTCGTAGTCATTACGTTCAACATAGATATTCCCAACTTCCAGAAGTATATTTCCTTCAGTTTTCGCATCATCAGAATTTTTCAGATAATCCAATGCTTTCTGGTAGTAAATTAAAGCATCATCAAAGCTTCCTTGTTCATGAAACTTTGATCCCATATCAAAAAATTCTTGAGCATCCGTTCGAACCATGTAGTTTACACCATAAAAGTATTATTTCTATCTAATGCATATTTTAGAGTATTTACCATCTATTACAATTATAGAAGATATATAATTAACTGAAAAAATTTAATTATAAGATTATTTTAGTTTTTTAGATTAATTTTAACCGCTTTATCGAGAAGTCCCCCTTCCGAAAGGGAGGGGATGAATCGATATTAATAGAAACAATTTTATAGTTTTACAATAATATATATAACTATGAAATATGGGCTTGACAGAGGGTCACATTCAGTATATGCACTACAATACCATTTGGTACAAGTTGTGAAATACCGTAGAAAAGCATTAGTCAATGATGAAATAATAGATTTCCTTAAACAGAAAATTCATGAGATAAGCGAAACATTCGAAGTAACAGTCCTAAACATAGAATGTGATAAAGACCATTTTCACATGATATTCAAAGCAAAACCAACATTAAACATTCCAAAATACTTAAACAGCATTAAAACAATTACTTCACGTGAAATTAAACGTAACTATCCAGAAGTGAAACAATTGCTATGGAAACAAGCGTTTTGGTCACCATCATATTTCCTAACAACAACAGGACAAACCACCCTTAATGTCCTGATGAAATATGTTGAAAGTCAAGGAGAAAAATAAAGAACATAATGTTAACTCAAAAAATAAGGATATTTCCAAATAATGAACAGGAAGAAGTATTATGGTTTCTTAGTGAAGGTTGTAGGTTGTTATATAATTTCGCATTATCTGAACGTAAAACAGCATGGGAAAACAATAAAGAAACCATCAGTTATACAACTCAGCAAAACCAGTTACCTGAACTTAAAAAGAAATATCCCAAATACAGTATGGTATATAGCAAGGTTTTGCAAATGACTCTACGCACATTGGATGCTAATTTCAAATCATTTTTCAGTCTATGGAAAAACGGACACAAAGACGCAAGACCACCAAAATATAAAGGTAAAAAATATTTCACAACATTAAAGTACAATCAATCAGGATTCAAACTAAAAAATGGTAATATACAGTTTTCACACAAATACAATGACACATCATTAGTTTTCAATATACCTGAAAAGTTTAGTTTTGAAAAGGTTAAAGAAGTACAGATATTCCAAAAAAAGAACCAATATTACATTAGCATCACCCACGAACCAACTAAAAAAGAATACAATGATAATGGACAGTACCAAGCTATTGATTTAGGTATAACTAAGATAGTTACGGCAGTAAATAGTAAAGGACGGTTTTTAGAAGTTAGAACTCCACGTCCAGATAAATATTGGAATCCCACAATCAGCAAACTACAAAGCAGACGTGACCATTGCAAAAAATATAGTAAAAAATGGTATAAACTAAACCAGGTAATCAACAAACTCAAATCTAAACAATCAAATCAAATAAAAGATTTTCAACATAAAACTTCAAGGAAAATAATTGATAATACACGTGCCAATACGATTATTGTTGGTGATTTGAATGTTAAAGG
>PMMV01000135.1 GCA_003162115.1 Methanobacterium sp. | reverse complement strand
GAAGGAGATATATTACGAGTACTTGGCATAAACACAGATATCACCGAACGTATTAATCGCGAAGAAGAACTGAAAATCTTTATGAATGAGTTAGAACACTCCAACAAGGAGTTAGAGCAGTTTGCATACATTACGTCTCATGATCTAAGGGAACCGTTAAGGATGATAACAAGTTTTTTACAATTATTACAGCGACGGTACAAGGATCAACTTGATCAAGATGCTAATGAATTTATTGGGTTTGCTGTTGATGGTGCTAAGCGCTTGGATACTATGACAAATGATCTTTTACAATATTCTAAAATAACCAGCGAAAAAAGAGAAGTCACCCCAGTAAATTTCGAAGATGTATTGGAACATGCTTTAACAAACCTGAAAGTACCAATTGAAGAAAATAATGCAGTGATCACCCATGATCCATTACCCAACATCAATGGGGATGAACATGTTAAAGGTTCAACTGTTCCAAAACATCATAGGAAACGCCATTAAATACCGCAGCCAAGAAACTCCTAAAATTCACATATCTGCAACAAAAGAAAAAAATCACTACCTCTTCAGCATTGAAGACAATGGTATTGGAATATCCCCTGAACACTTAGAACGAATATTTACCATCTTCCAACGACTTCATACCCAAGAAGAGTACGAAGGGACTGGGATAGGACTTGCAATTGCTCAAAAAATTGTAAATCAACAAGGTGGACAAATTTGGGCAGAATCCGGACCAGAAAAAGGAACTACTTTCTACTTTACCATAATAATTGAAAAATAGAATCTAAATTTTTTTATATCTTCCATTGTATATTTCGTTTTATGTCACATAGAATAATTGAAATGTATTTATGGGTTCCATTAATATTTTGTTGGTTTTATTGAGGTCATTTGGTAGGTATTGATTTGTAATTATTATGTTAATTGCAATTGATAATAATTGTGAAGATTTATCATATTGTAATTCAGTTTTAGGGAGTATTCGCTTATATTTTCAGTGCAGAATTTTTATAGAGTTAATTGGATGTGTATCTATACAATATATTTGGATGTATGGCTACCAAGCTTGTAGAATCTCAATATATCTTAACAAGAACTCAAAAAAAAGTATATTATCATATACTGGAACACAATTCAAAGTCATTTAAAATGTCTTTATGAATTGTCCATTGATTGCAGACAATAATTATACCCGTATCTGTAGCTGTTCTCTGCAGCCTGCCTATCTGCTGTAATGTTTTAAGCCGATATTCTTCTTGTTCAATACCATACACACCACGTTGTAATAGCCCGTTCCATGTTTTACGTATTTTATTTGGGATTTTACTTTTAGTACCAGGATAATATTTATCCTCTTCACTTAGGGGCACATATGGAGATCTTCCTATAATTACGACTTCTAATTCTTTTCCTGGGAAATCTACACCTTCATGTAAACTGCTCCCGATAATACATCCACCTGTTTCTATAAATCTTTTTTTTATGTACTGTTTTGTCTCGGTATTGTTTTTACCTTGATGAAAATTGTACACTGGAAATTTATAACCCGATTCTTTAAGTGCGCGGACCATATTTTCACACTGCCATTTGGCATTGAAGTGTATCATCACGTTTCGATATTCATTGACTAAATATTTTATTAATGGTCCATAACTACGTTTAAAATCTTTATAATCACGGCTATTTCGATAATTAATGAGGCTTAGGTTGTGTGGCGCTTTTTTAACTATTTTACTGTTATCAAAACGATATTTTCTGGGTGTTTCATATATGAAATCCATGTTCATTCCAGTGATTTTTGATATCAATTCAAGTCTCTTGCTTTCTTTGTACTGGGGGTAGTGAATAGTTCCACTCATCATCAGATGTTGCGGTGCAGCTTCCATAAATGTTGTTCTGCTTAAACTCGTATAATCCACCGGAATAACTCTTATACAAGTTTCTCTTTGATCTTTGGAAATTATTTTTTCATATTCTTCAGCAGGCAAGTATTCGTATTGAATACGGTAATGTAATTGTGTTTCAACTCGTTCAATCCATCTTCTCTTGTTAATATCTTTTTTAGTGTTATATTTTTCTTCATATGGTAATAATTCGGATTTTATTGCTTCTATTGGTGTTTGAACGTTATTAAAAAAATCGTATATGGTTTTGGATAGATCTTCATCAATTATTCTGCATGCTCGGGTATGGTTGTAATCAATGCCCGTCATTTCCCTTATGATATCCTGGAATTTATGGGATTCATCCCATATTATCAAGGGACAGCCCCATGGCAGCGCTGGACGTATTTTAATTAATGCAAGCATCATATGGTAGTTGGTTACAACTACCTTGTAATCCATGAATGTGCTGATTTTTTTACTGTACTCACATGAATCATTGGTTTGACTATAATTATGTTTGCATGGAGATTTTAAACTATGAGTACATAATTCTGCTGTTACGTCTGGATTAGCCTTGCATTTATATTCACTTTTACCAGCAAGTAACATTACATCTTCCAAACTTCCATAATCCCTTTCATACTGTTTCATCAAATCCTTTGTGGGTGTAACAATGAATACTGTACCTGGCCGTTCTAAATTGATTCCTATTTGAATTGCAATTAAACTTTTACCAATACCAGTAGGTGCGTCAGCTATAATATTCTGATTTTCGTGTTCTATAAAATATTTAAAGAAATGTTTCTGGTTTTCACGGAAATCTGTATCATGAACTTCTTTTGCTATATTTCGCATCATTTTATTGATCCTATAATTTCTTAGTAATTTTTGATTTTGATGTTACTTTTTTAGGTTCTTAATTTCATATTAAACGAATCATCTAAAAATGCTTCCTATAAATTGTAGAGTTATTTTAATAATACATACAAAGGGAAAAAAAGATTCGTTAAATTGTAATTGTGGACAGTGGGACAATTCTATTAATCTTAATTCTTAAGAATTAAATTTTTAGTATTATTAATAATATTAACATATCTGTAGATTCTATAAATAGTTAAAAGAAGATTAAGTAAGAATAAAATCAACAGTAAAATAATTATGAAAAAATTTATAATACCAATAATAATTCTTTTATGTCTTGCCGGCATCTTTATCGGATATATCAATATCCACTTTGTACAAGGGTCTCAGAATAAAGTAAATTATAGTGTGGAAACAAGTCCACAAAATTCTTCTATAATTGTCATGGGAGCTTCATATATTAAAGTACCAAACAATGCGAAGGTTGTAACACAAGTTGATCGTGTTATAAAGGATACAGCTTCTAATATAAACGATGATACTCCACCGGGACAAAGTCCCAGCTCACCCTCTCAACTAGTACCATACATGGAAGGAGCCAGAGTAGCACAACTTATGAAATATGCACATGTACAGGTTATACCAATTACAGGCGTGCCAATTAAGAATATTAACGGAAACTGGTACGGCCCCGACGATCATGGTAATTACATATTTGGTGTTGACCCTAGTAAAGCTGGACCATTATTCTCAATTAACACTAGTGATCCTAAAACTAAAATAGAGGTTAATACCCATGGAATGAATGTTATGGTTCCAGGAGCTATCAAAAACAATGCATATCTTGTTGTTGCATGTGGTGATCTTCCAGGTAAAGCTAAAGCTGAAGTATACATGGCTGAACATGGTATAAATTGTTACGCTCCATGTGATAGGTTCACGGCCAATGTAATGGGTTACAATGGTACAGGAGTCATTCTTGGTGGAGAACCTATAAGGCCACTTAATGATGGAACAGGAGCTGTAATAGGAGCTCAACCAGTTCCAATAGATAAAAATGAGCTTATTATTGTTCAAACAACCAATGAAACCTATCCAGACCAGTACTGCGACACTCCTAATAGATATTTCACAGAGCTAGAGAAGGTTTACAACGTAACACTTAATCTGGATGTGGTAAATGCTAACATTGGAGAAACAGATAAAATAGTTAAAGAAGCACAAGAGACAGGTGCAAATGTAATAGGAGTAAGAGTAGAAACTGAAAAGGATAAAAAACCGGTTGAAAATTGGCTTAAAGCTGATCCAAATCACAGAGCCATCTTATTTCATTCAGCAGCTTATACTGCAGGTTATTCACTGTTCTCAGAGTTTCCCACACAAGTTACTGGTCAAGATCCACAACCTCTATTTATTAAACAAATTCCTACAACCCAGTTAAATCAATTTTTAAATCAAATAAGAAGTTTATGGAGTAAACAAGATTACATCACTGTATTCCATTGATATCAAATATTTCCGTGATTTTAAATTCAAATTTTTTCTCTCACTTGTTTCAAATCTTTAAATTGATTTAGTCACCAGCTATATTATCAAATACTGCTTTCAACTTTTTGAGATCTGATTCATTTTCTAATGAGTCTAGTATAATTTTCATACAGTTGTCTAATATAATGAGTTTGATTTCATTAGATCCTTGATTATAACTGGTTCTAATTAAAATAAAAAGTTCTTCAGTTATTTCTTCCAAATTCACTTCATTTTTTACAAGTTTATTTTTTGGCATTATATTCTCCAAACATATTATGAGTTCACCAAATAATAATAAGAATAATAAATTAATTCTGTTTATAAAACATTAATAGATTACTCATCATCATATTCTTATAAATGTTAATATCAATTTTTTGAATGTACATTTTATTCATCACCGCACTTAATAATACAGATATCTTAAGGTCAAATGAGGTTTATTAACTCAGAAATTATTTTCAACAAAAAAAATTGTATTATTATACTAACGAGTCATATTGATTCACAAATTCTGAAATTAAAGGCAGGTGATCCTATTGGGAATATCCACTAAATTAAATAGCAATAAAAATCTTATAAAAATAGAGAATCTCTGTACTGGTACATTTTTGCTTTTAAATAAAGATGAAGCACTTGAATTAAAAACTGATTTAAATTATATCATTAAATTAATGGAATAATCAATTTAACCTATTAGTTAATGAACTAATCCAATAGTACCACCAACTCTACAACTATTGAATTATTTGTAGTCAAAAAATAGTCAAATATTTATTTTATTAATTACAAATGATCTCTTGGTGCATAAGTAGGAGGTTTATAAAATATGTTCAGACCAAATTTTAGTTATAATGACAGGATGGTCAATAATTTGCTGGAAATTCAATCCATAAATGATTTTATAGTCAATGCTCCCCTAGTTGTTGAAATGGAAGTTTCACTAAAAAGGGATGCATTATTAAAATCTGCACATCACTCAACAGCTATTGAAGGGAATCCCCTAACGTTAAACCAGGTCGATAAACTTGTCAGGGGCATCAAAGTAAATGCTCAAAAAAAAGCCAAACAGGAAGTCTTAAATTATTTAAATGTACTAGAAAACTTGGATAAATATTCTGAACATGGAAAAATCACTGAACAAACCATATTACAACTTCATGAGGATATAACTCATTACACATTAAATTACACGTATTTAGAAGGCCAGTACAGAACCATACCTGTTCATGTTGTTAATAAGAAGGGTGAAACAGTTTTTACACCGCCCCCAGTAAATTTGATTCCTAAAGAAATGCGAAACTTCGTTGAATGGCTAAATCGTGCTGTGGAATTAAATCCAGTTGTTGCTGCAGGAATTATTCATTATGAATTTGTGAGGATACATCCATTTGTAGATGGTAATGGAAGAACTGGCAGGGCCTTGGCAGCCCTTTTTCTTTATCTTAAAAAATTCGATGTTGATAGATTTTTTACTCTAGATGAATACTACGATAACGATAGACAATCGTACTACAGTGCACTTAATTCTGTCGATTTAAAAACTCGAGATTTAACCAGTTGGTTAGAGTATTTTTTAGATGGATTTTTGCTCTCAATTTCTGAAATTAAGGACCATATACTGATATTTTTACCTGATAAACCTGGGAAAAAAAGAATAAAAATAGCAGATAAACATAGGAAAATATTGGAATATATACATTTAAAAAGTAGTATTACAAACTCTGAGGTTCAAAAACTTCTAAATATATCACGTCAAGGGGCTTATAAAGATTTAAGGTATTTGATGGATATGGATATTATAGATCAAAAAGGAGGTAGCCGTTCCACTTACTACGTTTTAAAAAACCCTGTTGATAGTCAAATAAGCGGTTAAAAGCTCATGTGACCTTTAATCTGTTCAATATAACTTATTTGATCAAAGCTTCGTTTAAAGAGATTTTGGTAAAAAAAACGACGAATTTAAACTTTTTACGTTCTTAATCTACCTGTGTTTCTGATTCCATCTTCTATTTTTAAGGAGTTCCCTTTTTCTAGTTGTAAGCAGTTTTCTAAACTCTTTCGTATGTAATTCCTTGATTTTTTTCCTGTGTTAAATAGTAAATCAATTGCAGATAGATATGGTATAAAATCGGTTCCTAATTGTGGGTAAACTGGATGTGGGAATTCAAACCAGTATAGATCTACTTTTTCCTGTTCAAATTTTTGAAATTCGTTGTAATCTATATAATCCTTTGCTGCTGGGCCACTTATATATTCATCAGCACCTATGTATTCACAAATATTCAGTATTGAGTCTACTTTCCTTCCTTCTAGCCCTTGCATATCTGATTTTTTAATGAAGTTTGGTATTTTTAGACGCAGTAATTCAGAAATCTTTTCTGTTACGTATATATTTAGATCAGATAGAAATACCCAATCTCTGGTAAATACTTCTTTGATATCCTCTTTATAGTCATTAAAATATGTTGCCTTAGCATATGATGAAGATATTAGATTCCAATGTTTTTCTTTCCAATTTAACACTTTATTTTTATGTTTGTAAGTTATAGAGTTATTTATTTTTACTTGGTTGATCATTTGACCAAAATTCAAATTTACAGGGACTGAAAGCCATTTAGACTTATTATCTGTGTTCTTTATTTTATTCCTTCTTTGCCAAGATTTCTTTACAAACTGTATATCATCTGCAATAACAAAGATATCGGCTGCATCAATCATTCCAAAGTATCCTATCCATGGAAAATAAAATGGTTGTACTATAACTGCTCTCATTTGATCACCATATTATATAACGATCGTTATGTTAATATATAAATCTTTTCATAAAAAAAGCCTCTGGTCAAATGGGTAGTCAAAAAAGTAGTCAATTAATAGACAGATTACTTGTTTATTTCAATTAGTCAATTAATTTTTAGATAATAGTGTCTATAAATTAATTATATAAAAAATAATATAATTTGTTCTATAAAATTATAGGAGTCAAGTTTATGGAATGGATATTTGTCGCTATACTAACGGTTTCGATAATCCACGTTATAGAATAGTATATTGGAGGTTTCGTGGATCAAATGAAACAATTTATGCCTGGCACTGATTTATTTCAGTTCGTGAGCACAAATATTAGTTTTTTGTCACAAACAGCCCGTAAAATGGCATACTATTTATATAATTTAATAATAACTGATCATCAATTTTCTATGTACTTCGATCTTAATTATCATATTTCCTTTAGAAAATAATAAATTATAGTTCTTAATGATTATTCATAGGAGTGTTAAACAATTATGGATATATTAGGTTATTTCTTTAGGTTTTTATCCGAAATTAGAAAAGAAAAGCGGGATGAAAATTCTTTAAGAATATTACTAAAGATAGAAATTGATTCTAATACTCAATATCTTATAAACTTCTATGATGATCTTTTTGAGAATAGTATTGATGAACCATATCTTTTAGCGTCTAAATTAGTTATTAAAGACTTAATAGAAATAAAAAACCCAATATGGCTTAATAAAACTATATTAACAGCTCAAGCATTAAAGGAAGAAGAAATAAATGAAATAAATAGCTTTTATCAAACTATGAATAAATGTTTAAAAATTCAATTAGATCTTATTAAATTAAAAGAACAAGAAGAGGAGTATGATAACAACCGAAACTATATACACCTCGGGGATACAAGAAGGGTTTTTACACTCAATTCTTATGATAAATGGTATAGTTTTAAAGGTTCATATACAAAAGCAATTGAAAAAGGGGATTCTTTAGTCAATAGATTAAAGAAATAATCCCTAACTTATTGTTCTCATTATTGTCAGCATATCATCATCGGATGTTCCCCAAACAGCGAAGTATTTACCATTTTTAGAGAATGTATATCCTATATTTTGAAGTCCATCGGTTCTTGATGAAGTACTGTTATACATTATATGGAACTCCGGATTGTTCATCTGTAAAATTACCAATATAGGAATATCCATCAAGAGCAACGGGATCAGTTGTTCCAATTGATTTATAATCATCTTTTGATAGATGCATTACATTAATTGTATCCGGATCTTAATAAATTGTACTGAATCATTGGAATATTCCACTACTTTCCAATCATTAGGAGCTGTAAAAGACATTTTAGTTGTTGTATAATTTTGACTTGATGAGGACGTGCATCCTGAAGCCATTACAACTATTAAAAATAATCCTATTATCCCTAAAGTTAGTTTTTTCAAGAATAACCCCCCATATGACTATATTAAGATGTTTTTAGTATTCATGAAAGAGGGGAGTTTCAATCACAATTTAAAGGAGCAAACTCTGGTAAAATGGGAAATTGTAGAAGGTAGAATAAATACTCCCCTCTTTTTGATAGTATCATTTACAGTACTATAAATATTATCATTTAATTTTAGAACTAGAAAAAAAATATAAACTCGATTAAAAATGGGATTAGAATTAGTTAAATGTAGCTACAACATGCTCTAAAACTGTCATATCCTTAACATTACCATATATAATAACAGACTTACCATTTTTAGTAAAGAAAATAGATTTTCCACTATTTCCATCCCCTGAATTAGAATCTTCTGTATATTCATAAGATGTTCCATTAATATTTCCATTTTTTAGATCAGGTGGGTTAGATTCTGATATATCTGTAGCCATATCTGTTTTAAAATCAGCTAGTGTAAGCATATTTCCACCATTCGTTCCATAGGGTGTAACTTCAAACCATTGTTGATCTGTACTACTAGAATTTTCGCGAATAATTACTCCATCTACAGAATTAAGTTCAGTTGTCCATCCTTCAGGGTATTGGAAAGACATATATTGACTAGTAAATGTTTTATAAGATATTCCATTTCCAGTACATCCACTACTTGAAATAATAACCAATGTGATAAAAAGAATTAATCCAATCGGAACTATATTTTTCAATTTAATAACCTAATGAATGGTATTATTAAACTATTAGATAAATATGAACATGAATCTAAAAGATAAGAGTTAATTTTTCTTTCTCGCTTTATATCACAATTTTATTTTATTATCCAAACATTTAAGACAATAAGAGTATATCATTAAATAATGTGGGGTGTCAATTTGGGGGATAGTTCTTTTTGTAATGAATGTGGAGCAGAAATTCTTAAAGATGCTAAGTTTTGTCAAGAATGTGGTAATGAAATAAAAGAATCTAAGAATATTGAACCTGATAGCAAATCTAATCAAAAAACTGATAAGAAAAATCCAGTGGAGGCGGCTCTTTTAAATATTATAATCGCTGGATTAGGGTTTATATATATAGGTGAGTATGCTAAAGGTCTTATATCTTTTATAGCTGTGTTTGCGGTAGGATATTTTTTAGGTCTTATATGGGGTATAATTGCTTTAATTGTAGTAATTCTATGGACTTATGATGAAGCCAAGAAAATAATAAGAACTTAGAATAATTAGGAGAGGATTAGATGTTACATTACGAAGGATTAATAACCGAACCAATAATAAATGTTGAGAATTATGGTGATCCCCCTAATCTGGAAATATTAAAGTTTTATGATGACGAACTCCCAGAAGAATCTTGTGGATTAATTCAAGAAATATTACAAGAATATTTCAATTCAGATACTCTGATACATGTTTATTATGATAAAAACAAAAACCGAGCAATTATTGAGATGACTATATTTTTTGATAAAAAATCAGATACATCAAAATTAGTTACAGAATCCAAAACAGCTTTAGAAAAATATTATGCACAAAATGAAAATATAAGATAGTTAAATTTATTTTTTGCTTTATAAAGTGAATAAATTTAAAACTATAGGAGTGTCTAATGCATTGTAAGGATTGGTGATATAATGGTTTATTGTACTAAATGTGGTAATGAAAATGAGGTAATGCATCATTTTGCCAAAATTGTGGAACAAGAATAAAACCTAAAATGAATAATAGCGGAATCACAAAAATTATTAATTGGAAAGTAATTTTAATAGGAATAATAGCTTATTTTGTTGTAATGATGCTAATTGTTGTGGCATTGTATATTTCTGGAAATTATAATACCCCTGATATCAGTTATTCACCATTAACATATATTTTCTTGATGAGTATTTCCGGAATAATAACCGGATTTTTTTCAGGAAGAGAATATTTAAATGGTATTATTAATTCAGTGATCGTCGCAGTTTTTTATTCTATTATTATGGGATTATTTTCAGGTTTATATTATCTAATGGCAGGGCTTTTCATATTAGGAGCATTTGGACTTTTAGGTGGACTTATTGGAGTTATAATATATAGAAAATATAATAATTACAATCTCAAGGCTAATGAGTAAAATATTATTGAATAAGTTAGATGATCATCTTAATACACAAAATATGGTATATAATTCATTAAATGTATAAAATCAGATATATTAGTAACTAACATCCCGAATGAGGTGAATATCATTTTAAGACTGAGAGTAATAGGAGGTATTATATGGCTTATTGTCCTCTTTGTGGAAAAGATATAGGGGAAAGTAGTTGGTGTCCTAAATGTGTTGGTACCAAAGAATATATGGAAATAGAAGGCAGAGGGGAAGAATGGAAGAAGAATGAAGAAGAAGTTGAAAAAAGTGCATCTGGATCTGTTATAACAATTCCAAAACGTAATGAATCATTTGATAATGGAAAAAATGTTCCAAGCCAAATTGATAAGAAAGATGAAATTTTAGATTTTAAAGCTGTAACAACAATGTCTGCTTTAACACTTTTTATAACATTTCTTTTATATTCTTATACACCAACTTATGCTTTTATTATAGGCTGTTTTGGGGGCGGTTTTATAAATGGAAGGTTGTTTAAGGATAAATTAACAACTAAAACGGGTCTTATTAGTATTTTTGTTGGTTTTGTTATTGCTTTGATAGTTTTTGCTTTATTAACTTCATATTAATATAAAAATGGTGGTTAAATGTATTGTAAGGAATTGGGGCTAAAATAGAAGATGGAAAGTTTTGTAGCGAATGTGGAGCAAATCTTAAACCAGTAATTCCTGAACAAAATGAAGGACCTGTTAGTGTCCATACTGCTGATATTTTATTAACAATAATAATTCCAATATTAGGAATATTCATTGGAATTGATTATATATTAAAGAATAAAGGAGAAAGGGGAATAGGTATTATTCTGTTAAGTTTATTGTTAATTCTATTTTATGGTTCAATTCTCATTATGATAGGAGTGATTTAAAGGATAAAATACGTGTAAAATCATATCCATCCACTTATTACAAAACTTCCTCCTCTATTCCCCAGTATTGCAGTAACTGATCTTCAACAAAACAAGATAAACTCTTATATTTAGCCTTTTCTCTGCGATCTAAGATGATCTGATAAAAATAATTAGAAAAAAGCAATTTAACCGGAATCTTTTTTTCTCTCATAACATATTCCCTCCAAAAAAAATAAGAAATAGATAGATTCTAGTTTATTAATCCTCGATGGAGGCGATTTAAGAGATAAGAACCACTATTTACCATTTTACTATCCTTTAGTAAAGATCGTACAGGTTCTTTTAGCTCTTTTGAAAGATCTATTTGCTTAATATAAGATTCAACTTCTAACTTAAGTTATTTTTATATCTATTTAGTTGTTTGAATTAGTAATCATTATATCTTATAAAGTGATATCTTATTATTATAATAAAACGTTTGACTGTGTTCGGTGATAAATTTGGAAAAAAAGAACAAAATCTTTATTGTGTTTATAGTTGTTGTGATTATCGTTGCAGTATTAGCAGGATACTACTCTTTAGCACACTATAAAAACTACAAATACTATGATGACTACAGATTACAAGCTTACAATGGTCAAAAAGTTAGTGATCTCTTTACAGAAGTATCTAACTCATCTAATAATAAAAGTACGAATATCTCTAAATGGTATGAAAATTATCCTGATTTCTTAAATAAATTAGATGAAGTAAAAACCGTTGAAAACACCAGAAAATATTATATTCGTGAAATGATGTATTATTCCACCTCTGATCAACAAAAAAAATATGCTACAATGTTAAGTAACGAATCTGATTTAATAATAGCATATACTAATTTATATGAAGATCTATTAAATGCAGAATACAATAACAACACATCAAAGATCAACACAATAGAATTTAATGGAACCATCGAAGCTATAAAAGCAAATGATAATCAGCGGGGAGATCTTAGGGCTAAAAATCCCGAATTCGCCAAACTTTTAAGCCAACAAGTTGAATCAATAACGAATAATACTAACATTTAAGCGTAATTTATCAAACGAACGATATAGTAGTTATAGTTCAATAAATCAGCATGTTTAATCGTTCACATTTAAGCCCATACTATGCAATATTTTACTTCGTTCTTCTACCAGTTCATCAATTGATTTTCCAATTGTTTCACTGGGTTTACTGTTATATTGTTTTCTTAATATGGCAATCGAATAAGTTAGTTCTTGTAATGTTATTTCCCGTATATTTGGCATTAACGATTCCCCCTTAAACTCATAGAAGTTTATCTAATTTTTCTTCAATTTCTTTCGGTGACTTACCTTCAAATCTCATTAATATTATGTTTTCTAATTTATTTGGGTCTAAAATATGATATTTACCGTGTAAAGCACAAAAATAGTTACCATGTCTTTCTACTACTCCAACGTCATTACAAACAATGCATTCCGCCATATGCCCAGCTCCTCCTTTTTTTATGAACTAATCTTAATATTTACATAAATTTTTTAACATGACTGAAACAAAAAAATATATAATAAATTCTTTAAATTATTCAAAAATCTCTCATTGAATTGAAATCGAGATTATCTGTAAGAATTAAATTTCTTTAATAACTAAATTCTGGATTATTGTAAAGATTGATTAAATTATTGGATTTGGAGTATCTATTCATCAGATCTATTTTAATCTCTCAAAGTGGGATTGTTAATTAAAAGGATAAAAGTTTGATTATTAGACATTTTTTTCTCCTTTAGGAGTAAGCATAATGTCCTGACCCTCGAAAGTTTCTGAACCACCGTATTCTATATATCCTCTATATTTTAGATCTCGGATATATGATTCTAACTCCGCATCTTCCATATTTAATTTTTCCTCTAAATCTTTGGTAGATACCACAGGATTTTCGGGATTTTCCTTCTTTGCATTATATAATATTTTTAAGATTTTCTTTTTGTTGTTTTCATCCATTTAGATTTCCCCATTAAATTTTAATCTTATTAATTTGTTCATATGTTTCATTGTTCAATTTCATTATGTGCTTCTATGGTGATGTCTGTGTACTTGTCGTCATTTATTATTGCATCATATAGGTCTTTGTCATTTTTTTTGCCTACTAAACGAATTTTTTTACCGTTCCATCTACCATGATATACTATATCTTCGTTATCATGTTCTTCTTTCTCATGTGCTCCCATAAGATACCAAAAAATAGTTGAACTTTCTATAAAATCTAATTCGCGATCTCTTGAGTAGTTGCCAACTCTCATGGGGTCTATAAATTCTTTTTCTGATTCATTAACCATTATGTAAAAATCTGTCATTTTTTATCATCTCCTTATTGTCTTTCTTAGGTTATATTTGCGAATACACTAGTTGATAAATGATTTATTCCTTCTTTCAGATTCATTATGTTCTCTAACTTATTAATAACGAGCATTAAACAAATATCTCTTTAAGATTTATAGAATTTTCTTTCATATCGTTGAAATACCATTATTAAAGGTTTATACATCATAATTAGGTGTTATAATACATTTATAGCAATATATACAATGTTTCGATATTTTATTTTCTTAAAAAGTTATATCCTATTAATTTAGTATATTTTATAACCAATAAAACAGTATCGAAAATATTAAAATATACATAGTTGATATTACTTATAAACTACAATTACTGGATAGAATTATTTAAAAAAAATATTTAAATATCTTTAAATAATAGATTCAATATCTTAAGACCATACTACTATATATGTTGTGTTGTTGAGGGATATCATGTGGGACTTAGAAGCCCACAATGAGTATTAAACTCCAACATAATTGTATGGGGCCCGTAGCTCAGTCTGGCAGAGCGCTCGGCTCTTAACCGAGTGGCCGCGGGTTCAATTCCCGTCGGGCCCGTTTTATTTTTCATAGTTTGCTATTTATCCAAATTTATATAAAGATCATTTTCAAAACATAAATTAACTAAGTGATATTAGATTTATGTTGTTTAATTTAATTGAGGGGTTATTTGAAAAAAAATATAATTTTCATAGGGATATTGTGCATTTTGACATTGGTTGTAGCTGTAAGTGGTTGTATAAATCAATCTTTTACTAATAATACAACTAAACTATCAGGTATAATTGTGAACCCGGGACAGAGCATTCAATCAGCCATTGACACCGCCCCTGTTGGAAGTAATATAATAGTTAATCCTGGAACGTATTCACAAAAGCTGACCATTAATAAGAATGTAACTCTAATTGCTAATGGAACCGTAAATCTGGGCGCTGTAAGTATAAGTGGTACAGGAGCTACCATAAAAGGTTTTACTCTTACAGATGACTATCCAATCCAATTAACGAACAGTAACAGTGTTAACATATTAAATAACACCATACACTCTAACCTTAATGGTATAAGCGATACTGGAACTAATACGAATATATTAGTATCCGGAAACAATATAATCGGTACATGTAGCACTTATGGTAATGGTATGGCATTTGAGGGTGTTACAAGTAATTCTCAGATAAAAGATAACAGTGTATCTGGAACACAGCATGGAATACTTTTTGATGTTGCGAGTACTAATAACCTGATAAGTGGAAATAGTGTCATAGGAGACAATGGGGATCAAGCAGGTATTTATACCATCCTTGGAAGTACTAATTTCCAGATATTAAATAATAAAGTAAGTAATGAGAGGGATGGAATAGCAATCCAGCCATTAGGTAGCGGAACAGCAAGTGGATTCAAAGTAGATGGTAATATCTGCACAGGTAACCACAATGCTATCTGGATGACTGTATCGAATAGTGTATTCTCCAATAACCAATTAAACAGGAACCAAGAGGGCATAGATATAACTGGTACTGGAAACATAATCAAATCAAATACCATCACCAATAACAAGGTCGTTGGGATAGCACTGACAACTCAACAGAGTACAGATGGTAACACTGTCATTAACAACACATTAAGTGGGAATGGTGGAAACTACTACACAGCAGGACCCGGTAATGTTGTAGGAGAATAAATAAAATTACAAATTTGGAAAGATCCATACATACAAAAAAAATCTATATTTTTTTTAATATAATTGGCCATTCTTTTAACAAATCGACTGAATATTGTTAATTTGGTGAATATTAATGAGTGATTTTTCAATTTTCTTCCCAACAAATACTGAAGCTCTAATCTTTCAATTAGTCTTAACTTTGTGGTTATTAAGTGAAATAGTTGGTACAGTCATAATTCCCAGTATAAGACGTAGGGGCAGTGTTATAAAACGCAAAGACAGATTTTCTGGCCTATATTTATTTGCCACCATATTCTTAGCCATTATTCTTTCTCTCTCTTTTACAAGAGCCCAAATTGGAATGTTACCTGGATGGGTTTTTAGTCTCGGAATAGTTCTGATAATTTTAGGAATTATATTAAGACAATGGTCCATGGCTATTTTAGGAAGATTCTTATCTGCAGTAGTTGGCATTCAGAAAGATCAACAGGTAATAGAAAAAGGCCCATATAAATATGTTCGTCATCCATCCTATACAGGAGCCCTTATTATTTTTATTGGATTAGCTTTACAATCATGGGCTGCAATTTTAACGTTAATATTATTATTCATCATAGCCTATGGTTACAGAATTTATGTAGAAGAAAAAGCTCTNNTATGAAGATATTTAATTTAAGGGACTTTCGTAACTCAAAATCAATCTTCCTTCTTAACCAGTTCCCTTTTATCATACCAATTTTTACCGAATGCTATCCAGTCCTTGGGTTCGGACTTTATATTTCCATCTATGTCAAACATGGTAACCTGATTGATCTCCCATACAAACTTGCTAGAAGGGTTGGGATTTTTCAGGCTATCTACGGTGTTAAATATATCCTCAGCAGTTAGTTCTGGAATTTTTTCCATATAAAACTTGATTTCATCTGGTTTAGAGTAGAAGTTTCGAGAATAAATTGTTAAAACTTCCATTGAAGTTATTCCATACTTCTCCTCTACTTCTTTTAAGAGTTCTTCTGCGTTCAATTTAATCACTACGATTTAATATGTGAATAGATTTTATATAAATGTATACATTAAATATTTACTGTGATCTTATCAAGTTAAGCTTTATAGAAAAAAAATTATTTAGTAATATTTATATCACATTCAGTTAAATTTTAATGTGATATCGAAATTATCATTTGTAGTTTATCCATTTATGAGCACAAAGTTTCATTGAGAGGTATGTTTTCTACTTCTTTTATTATTAAAAGCCCATACCCCCCAAAAAAAATCAAAATATTAATTTAATCCAGCTATTTTTGATAATTAACAAAAAATATTGGGGGTTTTAAATGAATAATAAAATAATATTGGTTTCATTATTATTTGTAATGTTCTTCATAGGACTTCAAACAGCTCAACCAGCAGCAGCAGTCAAAAAAATAGACCAATTCAATGTCTACTACCCTGGTGGGGGACAGAATGATGATGCAGATGTTTTCAAAGTTTATGAATACAGTACAAACCATGTTTATATAACAGATACAGGGTACAACCTGAACACAAAAACCCATAAATATTATAAAAGTGATTATAAATTTTTTTATGATTTAAAAAAGATTTCAAAAACTAAACTAAGGATATCACAACCCAAAATAGAAGGAAACAAATCCTATACATATATATATACCAAACACTCTGCAGTTTACTATTACTGGCACAAATTCAAAAAAGAGCTCAAATCCTAGATACTAAAATAATAAGAATCACAAATATGAAATTATCATTTGTAGCATAGGAATATAATTACAAGTGTTTCCATTGAAAGGCGTGTATTTAACTTCTCATTATTTTTTTAGAAGCCATCACCTCCAATGTGTTCAAAATAAAATAATTTATGCTATTTTTGATAATTCAAAAAAAATATTGGAGGTCTGTAAGTGAATAGTAAGATAATTTTGGCTTTGATGTTATTTGCAATGTTTTTCATTGGACTTCAAACTGTACAACCAGCAGCTGCTGTTACAAAAATCGATCAATTCGCTGTTTATCATATGGGCGGG
>PMMV01000128.1 GCA_003162115.1 Methanobacterium sp. | reverse complement strand
CCCCTTAATTATATGATTAAGTATTTTAATATTAATTTTAATAAAAAAAATTTAGTTATTTTTTTTTATCCTTTTTTATTGTGAAAATTTTAAGGAGATAGTAATTTGAAAAATGTTAAGGACCACTTCGAAGAGGAAGCAAAAGAATTTGATAAAACTATACTAAAATTAATACCAATGTATGATGAAATGGTAGATTCCATGATATCTGTAATCCCATTTGGAAGTGGAGATAAGTTCAAATTGCTTGATCTGGGCAGTGGAACAGGAAACATTACTAAAAAAGTTAAAGATAAATTTTCCAACTCCATGATAACCTGTATCGACATAGCAGAGAATATGATAGAGATGGCAAAGATTAAACTCGAAGCTTACAATGATATAAAATATTATACAGGTGACTTCTCAGAAGTAAATTTTGAAGATAAGTTCGATGTAGTTGTATCTTCATTAGCACTACACCATATAAAAACCGATGAAGATAAGAAGAATTTATACAAGAGAATTTATGGTTTACTTAAACCAGAAGGTGTATTCTTGAATTCAGATTATGTCCTTGGATCGAACAATAATTTAAACAGGATTTACAGGAGAAAATGGATCGATTTCATGCTTTTAAATTTGACAGAAATAGAAGTAAAAGAAAAATGGATTCCAAAAGAAATGGAAGAAGATTTTCCAGCACCACTTATCAATCATCTAAAATGGTTAGATGAAACTGGATATGAAAGCGTTGATGTAGTGTGGAAGTACTATGGACATGCAGTTTATTGTGGAACTCGGCCAAAAAGTTGATTCTTAATAAAAAACATGATTTTTTATATTATTAAAGACATAATAAAACCTAGAATACTTTATACTAGAATCGAATAATTCCACCAGGAGAATAAAACATGAAAGCCAGCGAGTTTATAGGAATGAAAGTTTTGGATAAAGAAGCAAATGAAGTGGGTAAAGTAGCTGAAATTGCTGTGGTATTTAAAAAATGTCTCGTAGATAATATATTCATTTCAATTGGATCTGCATTGAATAAAAAATATTTGGTTATAGTTGAGGAAGACATAGCCGAGGTTGGAGACTATTTGCAGTTAAAAATTGATAAAGAAGGAATTGATGAAAAGGTTAAAGTGGATAAGATTGAAGAATTCCTAAATAAAGGAACCCGATTCAAGGACTTTATTGGAAGAACAGTTCTGACTATTAACGGGATGGAAGTAGGTAAAATTACAGATATGGTTATAGATCCAAAGGGTTGTCTCATACACAACATAATTGTAACAACTGGTGGTACCCTTAGTAAAAAACATTTGATGATCTCCGATGAGGACATAAATGCTATGGGCGACTACATGATACTCAAACTAGATCCCGAACAAGTAGAAGATAGAGTTATGGATTAAAAACATTTTATTTTTATATCAATACGTTATTATTACTCTTAAAAATCTTCCAGAATGTACTATAAATCAATTGTAAAATGAGCATGGATAGTAATTACCCAATTATCTGTTCAACCATCCACTCTGGTTTGAATTCCATTATATCAGAATAAGATTGACCAGTACCCAAAAAGAGTATTGGTTTTTGTATAACATATCCAATAGAAAGTGCTGCTCCACCTTTAGCATCTGCATCTGCCTTAGTTAGGATTATGCCATCAATTCCAACCGCATCATTGAATTTTTGAGCTTGTTCAACCGAATCATTTCCAGTTAAAGCATCCCCTACATATATAATGAGATCAGGTTTTATAACACGTTTAATTTTCTTCATCTCATCCATAAGATTAATATTGGTCTGCATTCTTCCTGCAGTGTCCACAAGGACCAGTTCTTTTCCCTTGGCCTTTGCGTGTTCAACAGCATCATATGCCACAGCTGCTGGATCGGCTCCCTTTTTGTGTTTTATGATCTTCACACCTAATTTATCAGCATGATAGGTTAACTGTTCAATTGCACCGGCTCTGAACGTGTCTGAAGCCGCAATTACAGGAGTATAACCCTTTTCCATATAATATGTCGAGATCTTAGCTATTGTAGTTGTTTTACCAGTCCCATTTATACCCACAAACATGATTTTGAGAGGTTCACCAGTTTTTTTAGCTTCTTCAATCAGCATGGTGATGTCCCTACCTTCAATATCTAGAATATTTTCAATAGCCTTTTTAAGTGCTTCCTTAGTGAAATCTGAAACATCATTTCTGCGCTTGATCTTACGACCAACTAAATTTTCTTTAACAGATTTGATTATCTCTTCAGCTACATCCATTGCTACGTCACCTTCCAAAAGTGCCATTTCTAATTCAAATAAAATATCATCTATATCTTTTTCTGATATGGTTCTATGACGTACAAAAGAGAATATGCCGGATTTTTCTGATTCTTCTTCTGAAGTTTCAGTATTGTCAGGTTTAATTTCATCGGTAGAACTTTCTATTTCTAATTCAGTTTCAGCAGAGTGTTCAGAATCATCTTTAACCTCTTTAGATGTCTTAGGTTTACCTCTTAGGAACCCCATAAACCCTGATTTATTGTTATCGGGTTCACTTTTTGATTCAGACTCCGCTTGGATTTCTTTTACAGATTCATCAACAAATTTACCATTGGAAGATTTATCGGGAATTTCAGATTTCTCAGTTGTTTCTGAAACTTTTGTTTCTGAAGCTTCTAATTCATCTTCCTCTGTGATATTATCCGATATTTTTCCTATGGTGCCTGTAAACTTCTTTTTAAGTGATTCGAACAAAGAGTTTTCACTCCTTTAAATTTAACTAGATAATACTTTATATACAAAATTTAATTAATATACAAAATTAAAGGATTCAGTCTAATCTAAACTTGTCCTTCAACCTTTTGCATGAGCTCTTCTGCTTCTGGACTCCTCTTCATGATGTACTCTGTTATCTTTTGGAGATCTCCGGACATCTTATCTCTTAATTCTTCTAGCTCAGTCCTTTGTTCAGTTATCGTGTCTTTAGCGTCATCTATCTTTTTTTTAACAGCTACTCCTGCACCAAGACCGATTATTACTTCATCAGTGTTTTTAAGCTCAGTAATAAGAAAAGATCCCGCACCTATGGGTACTAATGTTTCATTGTTACCTTGTCCCTTCACAGTAGCTAGAGTATCCATTGCAACTGAAAGTTCGGTGATAGTAGCGTTTAAAGTATCTATCTGTTGCTGAAGAACTTCTGCCTGTCCCTGATATGTATTAAGCTCGTTTACCAATGCTTCAAGTCTTTGTTTGTCTTCCATTTCAATCACCTGTTGGATAATGCCTTGATGATTGGATCTTGAGCTTCGTCCTCTGAAATCTCTTTGATATCATCTATGAATATCTTGTTTCTACCTATCCTGTGTTTACTACCAAACTCAGAATATATTTTCTCGCGTATATCGTCTTCACTAACGGCTTTTAATTCCTTAGTGAAATGTTTAAGGCCTTGGCCCATCATAAATTTTCCCTGAACTTTAAATATCTTTGTCTTCATAAGTATCCCTCAAGAAAACCTAATGCTTCCTCTATTCTTGCTAGTTCAGGACCTGTTGTATTCAGTCCTACCATAACTCCCTTTGAGTTGGCCACTGCACAAGCACCTACTAGCTGTGTTCCGTTGTTTACGGTTCCCACATCTGCAGGGATTTTGAACAATTTTTCAATGGATTCAAGTTCATCTTCGCTTGCTGCGGGATGTACAAGTACTCCTTTGTTGGTTGCTGTTGCAACTGATCCTGTTATTTTAAAATTGGCTATACTTCCCCTTTGAACTTCAACGTCTAAAACATTGGATATTACTTCAATGGCTTTGTCAGAGATAAATGGATGTACAAGTGCACCGAAGTCGTTTGCCAGAATGATATTTCCAACAGCTGTAAGCTTGTCTGGCAACCTTTCAACTTCTATTCCTTCTTTCCTGATTATCTCCAGTTCGTTGTCAAAGGTATACTTTGAAACCAATACTCCATTTGAATTTCCACATGTAAGGGCCCCAGTCAGGTTACTTCCACTGATAGGGGTTTTGATAACTGAAACATCTAAACTTTCAGTTATCAAATCCACCATTCCATCCAAGATGTTAGGTGGTGTAATTGCAATTTTTTCTGTGGCAGATATTGAAACGCCAAGATTTGGGCTTCCGCCCATATTGATCCTTCTAATCATAAACTTACCTATTCAACCAAGGTGACTGATACAGAACCATCCTCTTCCTTCGTTGCTTTTACTTTAATTTTTGGTGGTACCTTTTGAATCCCTCTTTCCCATATTTTTTCATTTACAGATGAGTCTATTTTAATATCATCAGATTTCATATGTTTTTTTAGGAATTCCCTTACCAACCTTATTGCCTTAGGAGACCGTATAGTCCTTGGCACTCTTTTAACATCCCTTAATGGGATAATGTAGACTCTTTCCATTTAAATCATCACCTATGCTTTGACCTTACTTCTTCTCCATTGTCTCATCTTCGGATGAGTACGGACCTTTCTTGATGTTTTAAGCATTGCCCAAAGAGGCACGCGTCTGTTTTGTTTTGTGGCCTTTGAAAGTCTTAATTTCTTTGCACATGGTTTATTTCTACTCATTTTCTCTCCATCCTATTACTCTTGATTGTAAATGTTCTGGGAATATTTTGAAGGCAAGATTTTCACCTTCAAGTTTGGAAATAAGAAATCTTATCTCTATCTCATAATCAGAATTATTTTCCCTATTAGATAACTCTTTTTTTACTTGGAAAAAATTTTTTGAAAGATTATTTATGGATTTATGACCAAATCCTCCAAGATTAATGTATTCAACACCTTTTCTATCTTCAAAACTTCTAACTTCGTTGAAATCAAGTTTTGGAACCCTGTCATCACGCCTTGTTCCATCTGCAACCAATATATAATCATTAGCTGCAAGTTCCAGTGCATGTTTATGTATCTGATTTATACCGTTGTTGGGAAATCCATCATTTATAATGATGTCCACGGCACTTTTAAGCACATCGGGCTCTGCCTTCAGGATCCTGTGTTTGAATCCAAGATTTGATGCTGACAATGCTGCTGCTTTCCAGGAAGGATAAACCCCAAAATTCAGTGTCACAAGTTCAACTTCGTATCCCAAATTTTTCAGGATAACCGCTATTAATGAACTGTCTTTTCCTCCACTGTAAAGTACACAAGCCTTCATTTATCCATCATCTTTTCAATAACTACGGGAAATCTTGATATCTCTCTTCTTACCAATGAGTTTTCTAAGAAGCTCTTTGAGCTGATCATCAGTTATCTTAGATTGAACACGACCCGCTTGAGCGAGCTGAATTAGTTGAATCTCTATTTGATCAACAAATTCTGGTTTTGTGAGTCTGATATTTGCAAGCCTTGCCCTTGCTTCGGGTGTCAATAACTGCAGCATAGCCTGTCTTTTCTGGGTTTCTAATTCCTTGCGCATCTGTTCTTGTTGTTGCTGCTCGGCTTGTGGAGATTGTTGTGCAGCTTGCTGCTGAATTTGCTGCATTCTTTTGCGCCTTATCTCTTCGATGTCAGTCATCTCAGACCTCCGTTAGTACTTTGAAAGTTCAGGTATATCTTTTTTAAGTTTGTGAGATGTTTTATCAAGAAAAGATTTACCCTCAGGTGTTACAAGTCTTCCTTCTCCAACTTTGCGAACATATCCTGCGTCTTCGAGCTGGTGTAGTGCTCCTCTAATTACTGCACCACTACCCTGTCGGAATTTCTCTGGACTTGTGCCTCTATCTTTTTTACCACCGTAGTAGGTTTTAAGACTGTTTACACCCACAGGACCATCCATGTAAACCTTTCTCAATAGGGATGCACATCTAACATACCACCAGTCAGGGTTGTCGGGTCTTCTTTCCTTATGGACACCTGTTTTAACAAAGGTTGCCCACTCAGGGGGGGTTATTTTCTTGTTTTGGTTTAGTTCCTTTGCAACTTCGCTTATGAGCGAATCTGCTGGCACATCGTAAATTGTAGTCATATTATCCTCCTAATTTACCTCTTTTTTTTGAATATTACGGCAACATTACCTCTAAAATCAATAAGTTTAGAATTAGACTTTTCAATTATCTCGGTAATATAGTTTTGTTTCTCTCCAGATATACCTTTTGAAAATCTCAACTTTACAACTTCATTTTCTTTGAGCTGTCTCTTTATCTCTTCTAAAACACTCTCATTTATTTTTGATTTTCCTATGTTTATTGTGATAGTTGAAAGTGATCTGTTCATCAGTTCCTTTTTTGGAGGTGTTATTATGTTCAATTTTTCTCCTCCTTCTCTCTTTTTTTTCTTTTATGTATGGAATTTTGTTGATGTTCCCACATTCAAGGCATTTGATAACCACACTTGAATTGGACAATCTTATCTGGCAATTTAAACCAGGCTTCAGGAAGTGTTTGCAGCTTCGGCAGAACCTCTTACCCCATTTAGCGGGCATCTTCATATTGTATCTTTTTGCAATGTTTCGAGCCATTTCAACATAACGGTCAGACCTTTCCGGGTGTTTGGTGAATTCTTCTTCAGCCCTGTTAAAAAGGATGTTTATTCTTTCTTCTCCTATCTTTAACATCCATTTCGGTCTTCTTCCCCTTCTCAAAGTTTAACCTCTCGTGGTAAACTGCAAATACCAGAATATAGGACTATTAGTCTTAAAATTTTTAGCTCATATGGGTTTTGAATCCTAAAGGAGTAGATCCCTAAAATTCTAAGAACTTTACTTAAGAATAATATTATAATTTATTTACCTTACTATTTAAAAAGCTTTGGTTCACTAAATCCCAATGGGCTAACTACAGAAGATCAACAATAAAAATAATAGAAAATTTTTTTTTTATCATATTTTTTTTAAATCCAAATTTTCATCTAAATAATTCTCTAGAAAGTTAAGTTTGCCGGGTGAAAAATGCTTTTTACCATCCAAAATTTCGATTACAAGTTCAGCAACATCTTCAACACCCAGATCACTGGTGTCCAACTCGTTCACCTTTTCACCATGTATTTCCACAGCTTCGAATGTACAGATATCAAGGGCCTCTGCTTCAAGGTTCTCTTGAACTTTAGAATCAGACCATTTTCTTCTATTCAAACGTTTCCGTAATATATCCGGTCTTGACCTGAGAACGATTACAGTTTCCACTAGTCCTCCTACATCAAAGTAATGGGCAAGGTGGCCCTCAATAACAACTAATTGTTCCTTATTAAAGTAATCAAGTGCTAGCTTGATCTCCTTTGAAAGAGAGCATAGATCCACAACTTTGTATCCCTTTTCCTCATCATATCCATTGTAGATGTGTTTTTCAGTTATAAGATCATTAATATTTATTAAAGGAGATTCAAGATTCTTAGCAACTATCTTTGATACTGTTGTCTTTCCTGTTCCCGGACTTCCTGTTATAATTACTGCAACCATATGAATCTTGGAAAAATTTAAATAAAAAAATAATCGGGTTAGTTTTCCCGATAAAGTATTATTTCAGTTTTTCAATGAGTATTTGGGCTACCCTTTCACCAGACAGGAGCATTCCGCCAAATATTGGACCCATACGTGGAGATCCATGAACTGCGTTTGCTGCCATTCCTGTAACATATAGTCCAGGGTATACTTCGGTTGTGTTATCTACTACAAGACTTTCTGCCTTGTCAGCCCACATTGATTTTTCACCCATGATCTTCCCAGTTTCTGTTGCAAGTTCTACTTCCATCTTGTTCTCAAGTATTTTCACAACTTCACACGGATGCCCTGTAGCATCTACTACTGCCTTTGAACGTGCAGTTAATGGGTCTACATGTAGTCCTCCCATTTCTACGGCTGTCCAATTAAGAACAACTCCCTCCACTCCAATATCCCTCATCATAACGTCTTCAATGGCCATTAAGTTGAATATCTTTAATCCCGCTTTACAAGCCTCTGAACAAATGGTTGAAACACATTCAATGGAATCAGCTACGTAGTAACCTTCTTCATATTCTGTGGTTTTCACACCAAATTCATCTAGAATTCTTTTGCTTTCCTCTTGGACAACGATTTTGTTGAACATCATACCGCCGCCCCACATACCGCCGCCCATAGAAAGTTTTTTCTCAAAAAGAGCCACTTTAAGGCCAGATTTTGCAAGATAGTATCCTGCGGTGAGTCCTGCCGGACCACCTCCACCTATAGCAACATCCATTTCAGTATAGTCAAGGAAATCCTGCATGAAACCCTCAATTATCGCCTTTGAAACAGTTATATCATCCAATTTCATTTTTTCACCACTTTCATATAGTTTTTCATCCTATAAAAAATCTTTCAATGTAATTTTTGAAATCAATTCTTTGGTCAAAATGCAATGTGTTTAAATTCCAAGAATTTATTTCTTAATAATCAACCTTAAAACATCTTTATCGTTTAAAACATGGTCCAAACCTACTTTTTGGGCAGGAAATTTCACAGAAGTCCCCCATACCTTGGCATGTCTGAAGTTTCTAATGAAGTCCCTATGGAGCCGTGCAGCAACTTCTCCAACGGTTGAACCCTTTCTTATTATCATTGGCTCTTCTAAATCCGCTTTCTTACCTTGAGGTTTTAGATAAAGACGTATAAGTTCAAGTCTATCAAATATTTCATCCTTGAGCTCTTCGGTATTAATACCCTTGTCTGCTGCTATGAAAATAGCTTCGGGCATTTCTAATCTGGTTTTTTCAAGGTATTTCTCGTCTGCAAGGTCTATTTTGTTTAAAACTACTAACATTGGCACGTAAATACAGCTTGGATCCATTGAATCGATAAAACGATCAACTGTAACATCTTCCCTTATGAGTACATCAGCACTGTGTATACCATACTCGTTGAGAATTGATCTTATGGTCTTTTCATTAATCTTGGTGAGAGGAACGGTTGCTAAAATGTGTATTCCACCCATCTTAGTTTGTTTAACCGTCACGTCTGGAGGTTTTTCATTTGCTCTTATACCGATGTTTCTGAGCTCTTCAATTATTACCTTCAAGTGCTGAGGATTAAAAATATCAAGAATCATGAGTATGAAGTCAGCATTTCTAGCAACGGATAATATTTCTCTTCCACGTCCCTTACCCCTAGAAGCTCCTGTAATAATCCCTGGAATGTCCAGTATTTGTATCTTAGCCCCTCTGTATTCCATTACACCCGGAACAATGTCCAAGGTAGTGAATTCATATACTCCTATTTTGGAATCTGCATTGGTTAGCTGGTTTAAAATTGTGGATTTTCCAACCGAAGGGAAACCTAAAAGTACTACAGTGGAGTCACCACTTTTTTTAACATGAAACCCCCTTCCTTTACCCCCTGTACTGCTCCGGGTGAGTGCATCCTCCTTGAGCTTGGAGAGTTTGGCCTTTAATTTTCCTATATGATGGGAAGTTGCCTTGTTGTAGGGAGTTTTCTTAATCTCTTCTTCGATTTCTCTGATTCTGTCTTCTATAACCATAAAACTCACATAAAATTAGTTTAAGATGATATATTTTTAGTAATAAAATGCTTTAAAATTCTTCTTATATGATTTAATTCATTATTTTATTGGACCAAATCAGTTATTTATGTATTATTTTAATTTGATCATGTAAATTATAATTTGATTTGTTTCAAGCAATAATTCAATTCTGTAATACGAATCCAATTTTAATTGATCAACAAATGGTTATTTATTCCTTCAACTTAAAAAAAGTTTTTAATTAAAATTTTTCTAAAAAAAAAATAAAAAAAGGGATAAGAGGGTATATTTAGTATGTTACACCCCAAACCATCACTCCTGGCTGACCATACAATGATTTGAAATGGGTTAAACCCGCACCGCCCTCAAAGAAAAGCTTTGTGAACATGGAGTTTTCAAGTTCCTTGTTCATTGCAACTGCAATATAGGTGTCGTTTTCATTTATAAGCAGTATTGAGTACTCGCTTGAATTAGATACAATTGTTTGAGTTACAGTGTTGTTGTTGATCAATGTTAGTGTGTGTGGTTGTATTACAAGTGAACCATTTCCAGTTTGTAGTTCGTTGGATATTTCATTTAAAGTCGTTGTTGTGTCGTTGCTTGTTATAGCATTGGTATCTACTATTCCTGCTGAAATATTGTTGGTTCCGTTGGCTTGAGCAACAACTGCATTACCTCCAATAAGTAATGTTTTATTGTTAACGGTGGTGGAATTCATCTGTGCAGCTAGGTACTGGTAGTTTGTTCCGTTGTTACTGGTAAAATTCCAGCTACCAAAGTAAGACCACCATCCTGCTTTTCCAACCATATCTGAACTTGTTATTAATACATCAGGGGTAGGGTTATCTGGATGAGTGTACTGGACTATAGTTTGGGCTTGTTCTGGAGTTAAATTGTATTGTGTAGTCATTATGGATATTGCTTGTGTTTTGTTCACTCCTAGAATGTTGTTAAGTATTTCTGCACTTTTTCCGGTATTATTTGTATAATTATCCAGAGTTAAAGGAGCCATATCCCCACTCGATGCGAGCATTCTAAGTATGCCCACTGAAAGTGTTTCATTACTCGTTAAGAGTGCTTTTCCAACCCAATATGCCCGCGGACTATTCTGAGATGAACCATCAAATGTCACTGGCCTGTTAGCCACATAAGTAAATAGGTGTCCGAAATCCCACCATGATGTGATTACTGTATTGTTTGATGTGTTATTGTTAATCCATTGGAGTGAAGATACCATTGATTCATCAGTACCCGGAACTACTGTACTTGATATTCCATATGCTGATGTTATCGGTGAAAATACAACTGCAATTACAATTACAGCCATGATTATTTTTTGATAGGATATGTTCTTAACATGACCCTTTACATAATCAAGGAGGAGTCCAACAAATATACCTGCACTGAGAGCTATTGGAAGAGAAAAGTTCTCAATAAATCTTACACCCTTGGTCATAGCATAAGCTGTGAGCAAAAGCCATAAAGAGAATAGTACAATGTAAAATATGTAATTCCTCTTTTGAGGTATTGGATCTGGTTTTATTATCTTGGTATCCTTCTCAATCTCATTCTCATCTTCTTTCCTGCGATTCCTTCCCCTTCTCCTAGGTTTTCTGGGTTTTTTATTGGGTACTTCTTTCTTAACTTCTTTAGGTTTTAACTTCCAAATAAGGGCAATAACTCCAAAAATTCCAAAGAAGAATGGTACGTATCCTCCAACACCATTAATAACCTCAGTTATTGTGGGTATCTGTAGTTCGGATACTGATACATAAACGTTTGGATATGCTGTTGACTGAACAGCTGATTGAAGTTGAGTTGCACCTATTGGTGATTCTAAACCTGAAATAAGTCCAGATAAACCTAAAGAGAATGACATTAGTATCAAACTCAGTACTAAAAATACTACAAATGTGTATAACTCCGGTTTATCATTGAACCATGCCAATTTTCCTTTGAAGTCATCAGATTTGATGGGTTTGAAATTTAATAAAAATTTTGAAACAATTAAGTAGATCACCATAGTGGCTATGATCAGATAAAAGATGTACCACCATCCTTCCCATGCCAAAGTAAATATCAGCATTGAAATTGCTGACAATGTCGCATAGATCGTTCTTGATTTCAGGTTCATCGCAAGAATACTGTAAATAAAGAACATAACAACCAAAAGAGGTAATAGCATGTTAAACTGGTCAGTATCAAAGAAACCTGCAAATGTATGTGCAAAGTACGCTGGTGCAAGTCCAACTAATAATCCTGCTGTTATTCCGCCATAATCGTTAGTAATTCTTCTTATCAAAAGATACGCTGGTATAACCGCTAGGGAAGCAATAAAAGGTGCAATCCAAATTGCAACAGCATTTAAGGGCACATGCTTAAATAGATTAACAAATTTGTATGTGAATGCTGTTAAATAAACTATTAATGGAGGATATTCCGCACTCTGACCCGGTGGATAGGAGGAATGAAGATCCCAGTCGGTACCGTTTATCTTGGTATCTCCTAGATAACCATGATTAAGATAATCTTGTGTAAGCCTTAAATTGTAGTAAGAGTCCATCTCACTGAAATAGGGCAATCCATTTTGATCCTGATAGAATGATTTTGCCTGGTCTGGTACACCACCTATACTGGCAGCCTCGGCTCTTATTGAAAACACCACTAAAAACAATAAAACTATGATTATAAATTTTCTATACTTGTACAGCAGTTCTTTTGCACTCATATTAATCTCCTATTGTTCAACGATTATCAATTGTTGGGTATAATTCAATGATTTGTATACTACATCATATTATATTTATTGATTTTTTTTAGAAATCATCCATGAAATTTTATTTTAAAGTTTATCCAATCTTTTTGGATTTTTTTCAATGATAATAAGAGTTTATTGAATTAATTTGAATATAAATTTTTAATTATTTAAATCGATAATTAATAATGAATAAAGAAGTTCAAATCTATTTAATAAACTACTTTTATTTTGAACTTTTTCTTAAAAATCAAGCAAATTATTATGTTTTTTTGGTTTTCTTAGCTGCTGATTTCTTAGTCTTGGTTTTATTGGTAGGTTTTTTAGTTTTCTTAACAGCTGTTTTGCCTGTAGCTTTCTTAATCTTTTTAACTTGATTTTTATCTGTTATTTTTACTTCATCTTCATTTCCTTCCAGTGATTTTGTAAACCGACATTTAGGGAATCCGCTGCAACCAACAAACTCACCATATCGTCCGGATCTTTTAATAAGATCGCTTCCACATTCAGGACAAACTCCAACGATTTCATTTGATGGTTCTCGATCTTCCTTACCACATTTTGGATCTAAACATGCCCTTTGCCGAGGTTTTCCAAACGAAATCAGAGGGAGTCCACATTCTTCACAAATTGTTTTAAGAACGGTAGCCCCCATAGGCATAGAATAAGTTGATTTACAATCGGGATATCTAGAGCAGCCAACAAATGTACTTCCTTTTGGCCTATCAATTAAGATAAGGTTCTGACCACACTTACATTTTCCTACAACTCTGCTTTCTCTATAAGATTTATAGAGCTCTTCACCCACTTTAAGCTTGTTATTTTCGATATCGTCCAGTATGGAGTTTACTTCAACCTTGGCCCTTTCAATGATCAGGTCTTTTTCCACAGTCCCCTCCAGAATTTCTTCAAGTTGAGTTTCAAATTGCCTTGTGAGCTCTTCACTGGTTATCTTGTTTGAATATTTTTTCAGGGTATCTATAAGGTGTTCACCAAGTTCGTTAACCTTTATCTTCTTTCCTTCTACATATTTTCGATCGTAGAGTATAGATATTATATTTGCCCTTGTTGATTTGGTTCCTAACCCTCGTTTTTCGAGTTCTCTAATAAGTGAAGCCTGATTGTACCTTGCTGGTGGTTTGGTTTCCTTCTCTTCACTTCTAATATCCTTAACAGTCAGTGTTTCTCCCTCTTTTATCGAAGGAAAAATATCGGCATCAAGTTTTTTGAAAGGTGTGAGATCCATCCAACCCATTTTAGCCATCCTCTTCCTGGAGAAGTTGAAATCCTGATTTCCAATTTTGAGGTTAGTTCTCATGGACTCTAAAATTCCATTTTCACCAAATACAGATATAAACCTGTATGTTATGAGTTCGAAGAGCTTACGGTAATCTGTTGTTAGCTCCTTTGGAAGAACTCCAGTAGGGTGTATGGCAGGGTGAGCTTCATCTGTTTTTTTCCCCTCATTTGGTTTATATGGTTTTTTAAGTTTTGCAACTTGATGTTTAAACGAAGCATTATAACTGAGTCTTTTAAGTATTTTTTCGACACCTATACTTTTTGGGAGTTTCTGTGATGATGTACGTGGATAAGATGTAAAACCTTCAGTATATAGGTTTTGTGCGATCTGCTGTGTCTTTTTAGGACTGAATCCAAAGATTGCGTATGCCTCAGATTGTAGGGAACCTAGGTCGAATGGGAATGGGGGTGTTTTTACAGTTTCTTTGAGATCAATGCTGTCAATTAATGCATCTTTACCTTCGCAGTCTGCAAATATTTCGTCTGCAACATTCTTATCAAATATTTTACCCACTTTGTGATCTGCGGTAATACCTTCTTCTATATCTGGTACTGCTAGATCAGCCTTTATCATCCAATATGGTTCGGGTATGAATTTTTGAATCTCTTTCTCTCTTTCGACAAGTATTGCCAGGGTTGGTGTTTGAACACGGCCTGCAGAAAGCTGTATATAGCGTTTAGTGGCCTGCATAACTGAATCTGTAAGGGACTTGGATATGTTTACACCAAAAAGAAAATCAAGAACATGCCTTGCAATACCACTGTCAACTTGGTTAAAGTCTATGTCCATTGGATTTTCATAAGCTGCAGTAATGTCCTCGTCTGTGAGAGTTGAAAATTTCATTCTCACAGCATTGTCGAAGCTTTTTTCACCGCAAGCGTACTTCATTGCATTGTAACCTATTAGAGTACCTTCTATATCGTAATCGCATGCATGAACAAATCTGTCAGCATTTTTTGAGAACTTTTTTATTGCATCAACATAGTCTTTAACATACTTCTTCTGTTTATCCTTCTCGTAGAGTGGAACCCACTCAACATCAAATAACCTGCCCTGTTTTTTATTTCGGGGTGCAAGTGAATATAAATGACCTACTGCAGCCAGAACAGTAGTTTTATTACCATTTTCCTCGAATTCATAGTACGAAACTTTTTTATATTTCTTTTTTACTGAATTTTTTGAAAGAGCCGAAGATATCTTCTCAGATGCCTTTGGTTTCTCGCATATTATGACTTCATGCATTATATCACTCGTAAAGCTGTTTAAAAATTTGAATCTACTGAATATTTCAAATATCATTAATTATGATGATTTAATAATTATTGAATTGATTAAAATTTCCACTTTAACAATCATTTTTTTTATAAAGTAGACTTTGTATATTTAAAAGCATGGACATATATATAATATACTTCGTAACATGGGTTTGATAAATATTGATCTGGTTTGATAAATATTTTTACCATATAATTTTATTGCTCAATTACATTACAAAAAAAATGTAATTTAGATCAAAAAAGCAGCAAGAAATCTTTTAAGCCGATTAATTATGGACTTCTTTTAAATTATAAATTAAGGTTTATAATGAATAAAATTTCTAGAAAATAATTAATTGAGTTGATGTAAAATCGGAGTATTGATGTATGAATTTATTCATTAAGAAAATATTGTTGAAGAATTTTGTACATCAAAAAATGATTGATAATACATGAAATGAATAATGGAGATTTTATATGTTAATAGGTGTTATATCAGATACCCACATACCTGAAAGAGCAGTAAAAATTCCTGAAACAGTTTTTAAAGCTTTTGAAGATGTTGAACTAATTTTTCATGCAGGAGATTTAGTTTCCTTAGATGTGCTTCACGAACTTGAAAATTTAGCACCTACATGGTGTGTTCAGGGTAATGTAGACAGAATGTGTGGTTTGAAACTTCCAAAACAGGAGATCATTAAGATTGAAGGAATTAAAATAGGTCTTGACCACGGTGAAGTTTACCCAAGAGGAGACACACAACAACTTAAATATATAGGAATGGAAATGGGTGTAGATGTACTTATTACTGGACATACCCACATTTCATTTATAAAAGAAGTAGGTAAAATCTTGCTTCTGAACCCTGGAAGCCCAACAGTCCCTAGGATGTCCGATCCCTCAGTTATGGTACTGGAAATTAAAAATAACAATCTGGATGCGAATATTATTAAAATAGGAGAATCAACATGCAGATCAATGAATTTCAAGGGACGTGAGTAGGATGGGTAAGAAATGGAATATTGAAAGAAAAAATGAACACTACTACAAGATGGCCAAAAAGCAACAGTACAGATCAAGGGCTTCTTACAAACTTCTACAAATTAACAAACGTTTTAAAATAATTAAACCCCAAGATAAAGTAGTAGATCTAGGTGCCGCACCCGGAGGATGGTCTCAAGTGGCTCTTGAAGCCGTAGGAGAAGAAGGTCTCGTTATTGGTGTGGATATTGAATGGATAAGACCATTTGATGAAGAAAACTATTTAACAGTCCGTGGAGATTTTACAGATGAAAAAATTATCACACAAATAAAATCACTTCTTCATGGAATGGCACAGGTAGTGATATCCGATGCATCACCGAAATTATCAGGAATAAAGGACATAGACAATTTCAGATCTGCAGATCTGGCTGATAATGCCCTGAAAGTTTGTGACCATCTTCTCATGCATAGCGGGAACTTTATTATGAAAGTGTTTCAGGGATCAGAATTTGATAATATTATAAAAAATATTAAAGAACGCTTTAAAATTGTCAAAACTACAAAGCCTCCATCATCAAAAAAGGGAAGTGTTGAAATGTACGTAGTTGCAAAGGGTTTCAAAAGAATGTTCTAATCCCTCTATATTTTTTAAAAATTAAATTACTTGACGTAAAATAAAAACTAAAAAATTATAAGAAGGAAAAATCTATTTGGAGTTTGAAGGATATTTTAAGTTGTCATATTGTATACACTACTTAAACTGGCTCTTGCTGTATCAAGCTGAGATTGTGCAGTACTAATCCTTTTTTGAACCTCATCTTTTGATTTACCCGATGCTAAAGCACTGTCAACATTTGATATTGCAGAATTAGCCTCTACAAGTTGAAGATCAGCATTTATATAGGCTGTTTTTAAATTTTGATTATTCGAACTATCAACACTTGTTTTCATACTGTTATACTGCGATTCTAAAGTGTTATAATTTGATTTCAATACAGAAAGCTGATCGTACGCAGATCCACTGCCAACATCAGTAGAAACACTTGATGTTACCGAACTAATACCTATGTACGCAAATACTACAATAGTTGCAATGATCAACAGTATACCCAGTACAGATATACTCATAGAAGTAACTTTAAATAAGTTTAATCTTGATCTCTTCATTTAATCACCATTTCATTCAATTATTTAAGTGTAATAATAAGTTAATGATGATACTAAAATTTAATTCATATTCATATCACTGATCATTTATTATCAGGGTATAGCATATATTAATTTGTGATTTGATAATTTTATATTGTAAATTTTTTAACTAAATATATTAATATATGTAAAGATTATCTGATATTTCTATAGAATTAAATTTTAAGATTAAGGAGTTAAGTACGACAATGCAATCTTCAACATCATCTAAAGAGAAAACTAAACCTTCGGTTGCAAAATTTGAAGAATTTTTCAGTTCCAAGTACAAAGACACAGTATTTGAGGCCCTTGAAAAATATCCCGACGAAAGATCAGTGGTTGTAAATTATTCAGAACTTGAGATGTTCGATCCAGACCTTGCAGATCTTTTAATAGAAAAACCAGAAGAAGTTATAAAGGCTTCGCAGAAGGCAATAAAAAACATTGACCCTTTGGGCAAAAATGCTGAATTAAATATAAGATTTGAGAACATTCGAAATAATATTCAGTTAAGATTTTTAAGAAGTAAGTATATTGGAAAGTTCGTTGCAGTTGATGGAATTGTCCGTAAAACGGATGAAATCCGTCCGCGAATTGTTAATGCTCTATTCGAATGCAGGAGTTGTATGCGGCTTCAAGAAGTACCGCAAACAAGTAATATGATAAGTGAACCAGCACTTTGTCAGGAGTGTGGAGGCAGATCATTCAAATTACTCCAGGAAGAATCAGAGTTCATGGACACTCAGACAACCAAACTTCAGGAACCCCTTGAGAACCTTTCAGGTGGTGAAGAACCTAAACAAATACTAGTTGTTATGGAAGATGACTTGGTTGACTCTTTAACTCCAGGTGATATAGTTAAAATTACAGGAATCATGAAAACAGTCAGGGATGAAAAAACTAAACGTTTCAAAAATTATATATACGGAAACTACATTGAACCTCTTGAACAGGAATTTGAAGAGCTTAAAATTAGTAATGAAGATGAAGAAGAGATAAAAAGGCTTGCAGCAGATCCTGACGTCTACAACAAGATCATAAACTCTACAGCACCTTCCATACAGGGTTATAGGGAAGTGAAAGAGGCTATAGCACTCCAACTTTTCGGTGGTTCCCCGAAGGAGCTTGAAGATAAGACCAGAATAAGGGGTGATATACATATACTCATAGTAGGAGATCCAGGTATAGGTAAATCTCAGATGCTCAAATACGTTTCTAAACTAGCCCCTCGTGGAATTTACACCAGCGGTAAGGGTACCAGTGGTGTGGGACTTACAGCAGCAGCTGTACGTGATGAATTCGGTGGATGGTCACTGGAAGCTGGAGCTCTTGTACTTGGTGACCGTGGTAATGTGTGTGTAGATGAATTGGACAAAATGAGATCAGAGGATAGATCTGCTATCCACGAGGCACTTGAACAACAGACCATATCTATTGCAAAGGCAGGTATAATGGCAACTTTAAACGCCCGTTGTTCTGTACTTGCAGCAGCAAACCCTAAATTTGGACGATTTGACCAGTACAAATCAATAGGTGAGCAGATAGATCTCCCATCACCAATTTTATCCCGTTTCGATCTAATATTTGTAGTGGAAGATAAACCAAACGTTGAGAAGGATACAAAGCTTGCTGCGCATATATTAAGGATTCACAAGGATACTTCAATACCCTTCGAAATCGAACCAGAACTACTGCGAAAGTATATAGCATATGCAAGGCGCGAAGTAAGTCCTAAACTTACTGATGATGCTATTGCTGTGCTTCAGGAGTTTTACGTCGGTATGAGGGGCGGAGCTGCAGAAGATGATTCACCAGTACCCATCACTGCTCGTCAGTTAGAAGCTTTGATCAGGCTTTCAGAGGCAAGTTCTAGGATAAGACTTGGAACTGAAGTTACTGGTGATGATGCTAAACGAGCTATTACTATACAACAGAAGTGCATGAAACAGGTCGGATACGATCCAGAAACTGGTAAACTTGATATTGACAAGGTTGAAGGTCGCCCAGCTAAATCAGACCGTGACAAAATCCGTATCGTCACCGAAGTCCTTGGTGAACTTGGAGAAGAGTATGGTGGAAGAACACCAAAAAACATACTTATAACTGAAATGTCAGATAGATACAATATGAGTGAAGAAAAGGCTGAAGAAATATTACGAATACTGAAGAGGAAGGGAATAATTTTCGAACCTCAACAAGGGTATTTAAAAATAGTTTAGTACGTAAATGAATTATTAACTTTTAATTTAAATTCAATCTTAAACTCATATATCTATCAAATATGATGTATCTAAAAAAACTTATAAAAAAATTTATATTGGAATTATATTAATAGGAGGTATAAAATGACTGATTATAACGAATTACTTGATAGAGCAATAGAACAGCTCCCTAAAAAGGTAGAAGAAACCAAGAGGTTTAATGTGCCCAATGCATATTCTATGATTCAAGGAAATAGAACCAT
>PMMV01000035.1 GCA_003162115.1 Methanobacterium sp. | reverse complement strand
ATTAAAAAATCGAATATGTCCAGTATCTAAGATACCATACTCACTATAATAAAATTTACCAAATAAAATTTGAGTTCTAATTCTCCAATTAGTAATGTTGGGTATACTAATTATGATGCAACCATCATCTTTTAGATATTTTTTAAATCTATTTAATATATCCAAAGGTTCCTTCAAATGTTCTAAAACATCTGCAAATACAATTATATCAAAATAGTTTTCGTAATCTTCTTTTATATTAACAGATNNTGTCCAGCTCGATACCAACAACTTCACAGTTGTTTTGAAACATTTTCTTCGATAATGTACCTTCGGAACATCCTACATCAAGAACTTTTTTATTTTGTCCAACAAAATGAATTATTTTTTGATGTACACTAAAGGGGTTTTCATTGTAAGAATCGTATTTTGACATAAAATCTCCGTATCACTAATCTTTTAATACTTTTTTATAAATATTAACATAATCTTTAGCAATCTTTTCCCAACTAAAATATTCTTTAACCATATTATAACCTTTAAAAGTAAGATTTTCACGCAAATCTTCATTTTCAATTAATTTTATTATAGATTGTGACATTCCAATAGTGTCCTTTTCTGGCACAAGTAGTCCTGTTTCTCCATCATTAACAATATCTGGAATACCACCGATGTTAGAAGCAATAACTGGTAATTTACATGCCATGGCCTCTAATAATACGACTCCTAATCCTTCCGTGTTTCCCTGGGAATCTGTTATTGAAGGTAGCACAAAAAGATTCGATGAATTGTACGTCTCTAACAATTTCTGATCTGATAAGTTACTTAATATTTGAACATTGTTTTCTAATTTTAGATCTATTATGAGTTTTTTAATCTGATTTTCTAATGGACCTGAACCGACAATTTTTAAATGAACGTTATTATGCACATTTAAAACTTCTTTCAATGCCCTAATCAGATATTCAAACCCTTTTCTTTCAATTAAATAACCAATAGAGAGTATTTGGAATATTGTTGTGTCATTTTGTACATTAACAGGTCTGAAAAAACTTGTATCAACTCCAAATGGTATTATTTCAAGTTTTTCATTGTTCAAACCTGCTTTTACACTAGCATTAAATGTTGCTGAACTGATTGTTATGGTTTTAGATGAATTATTAACTAATAATTTTAGAACAGACAGTATATGGTATCTTTTGGATAGATATACTTCTTCACCGTATATCGTATTAATATATTGAGTTTTATTTAAAGTTCTTACGAATAAAGCACCTAATCCATTAGGAATTGGCCATTGTACATGTATTAAATCCATATCTTTCAATTTTCTGCGCGTATAATGAATATTAAATAATATAAATGTTAAAAATTGAAATTTTACGAAAATACCTTCTTTGACATTATCTATCATCCCTGATCTTCCACATAACCTTTGATATTTTCTTGGATAAAAATAATTAAATTTCTCCACTTTAATACCATCTAAAATGTAATTTGTTTTTCTACCACTGAATGGAGCTAATATGTAAACTTCATGACCTTGTCTAACGATTTCTCTCATTAATCTGTGTACAAATATTCCATGCGGATCACCCTTAAATTCTGGGTAGACTGATGTTATTACGCCAATTTTCATTTTAACCTTTTAATGTTTTGAAATCATTCAGTATTATATTATTCTCTTTTATATATAATCACATTTCCAAACTGTTTAATCGGTTTGTAAGATGTTAAATTGAGCCCATTTCTTATGCAGAAATAATAATCTGCATTGTTAGTCACCAAATAATCATTGAATTCATTGCTATCCTCTTGAGTAAATGAGTCATTGTTTACTCCAATAAATGTTTGATTATTTTTAAAAACAGGTATTTGTTTCACATTAGTATTTAAATACCAACTAAAATTTGGTGACAAATCTGAATATATATTTTGATTCTTGTAATTTGGATCATAATTCACAAACCATTGACTAGCCATTTCAATTTGTTGATTTGCAATTAAATCACCATTGTTTGCTTGACGTATTGTTGGTATCAGAGTGGCATTTGAAAAAAGTATAATTAATGTCAATATTATTGTAAGTACTGGAAATATTACATTATTATTTTTGATTTTAAACTTATGAATATTCGAAATCTCACTTAATCCTAAAATCATAAAGTATACCACTGGCGGAGCCATAAGCAAAAAGTATCTATCATCCTTAATAACAAAAATACTGCTAAAAATAAAAAATACCATAAACCAGGAAAAAAATAGGACATGGAGATCCATTTTTTTAATCTTCATACTTCTTGTTATCTCATAAAAAAGGTAGGCTAAGGCAAAGAATAATACTTCGCTAACCATATAGACAGTCTTACCAAAGCTTACTAAAAATGCAATAATCAGAATAATAAATAAAACCAATTTAATTTTACTATTTCTACTTTTTAAGTTCAGTCCTTCAAATGAATATTTATTATCTTTAATTCTCAGAATTCTTAGAATCAAACATAGTACAATTCCTAAAGCTACAATTAAAACAATTAATTTACCTTGCAAACCTATATACACTGGAAGCATTTGTAAAAAATAGAATATATTAGGATTATATGAAGCTGTTTCGGTTGAGATGGAAACTGCTGTAGAAGTAGATCCGAAACTCATAAGGGGATAAATTATATTTCCAAATTTTTCATAGAAAAATATGAGAACTGGTAGAAGTACCAAAAACGAAGCTATGATTCCAATAATTAAATTTTTAAAGTTAATTTTATCACTATTTATCAAGATATAAAGGAATACGGGGAATATTAAAAGTCCATTATTATACCTCGTTAAAAATGCAAACATAAAAAATGGAAAAGCTAAATAAAAAAACCTTGAATCCTTTTTAAAGGCTAATATCATGAAATATATGGCCCAAATCGAAAAAGATACACTAGCAAGGTCTGAAAAACCGAAACCAAGATATATTAAGACGATTGGAAATGTCGCATAGATCAATCCGCCTAAAAAGCTTTCAAGATCATTGAATCTAATCTTTAAAAGCATAAACATCCCAATAACTCCAAAAACAAACAAAATACCATCTACAACAAAAATAGTATTAGCTGATGTGTATCCTAGTCTGAACAATAATGAAATTATAAATGAGAAGAAAGGTGGTCTAAGTAGATCAGAGTATCCTATGCTATGACCTGAAAATACAAGTGCATTGGCCAGGAAAACAAAACTGTCATATACTGGTCCTAATTCTATTTGAACCAATATTCTATAATAGGTGATTATACTCACAATAACAGTCAGTAATAACAAGAAAATAATGGAATTAACATGATTTTTCAAGAAATTCTTTGGGCTGCTGTTATTAAAGTCTAAATTATCATCTGATCTCAAATGAACACCAACTTACTAATAATTATATATTATTTCCTTAGTTTATGCAATTAAAACTCTTTTCGAGATTAATTCGTATAAAAGATTTCTTATAAAGTTTATATTACAACTTAATCAAATCTTTTTGTATATGGTAATAATTCCAAACTTTTTAATTGGATTGTAAGATGTTAAATTAAGCCCAGGTCTAACGCATAAATAATAATCTGCATTGTTAGTTAACAGATAATTATTATATTGATTGCTATCTGCCTGATTAAATGTATTATTGGTAACTCCTCCATCTTTAATAGTTTGATTATTCTTAAAAATAGGTACAGGTTTCACATTAGTCTTAAGATACCAGCTGAAGTTAGGCCAAAGGTCTGAATAGATGTTTTGATTTTTATAATTAGGATCATAACTAACAAACCATTGGCTTGCCAATTCAATTTGTTCGTTTGTAGTTACTTTATCATTATTCGCCTGTAATATATTGGGTATTTGAGTGGCGGTTGATAAGACGATAATAACTGTTAACATTATAGCCAGCACTGGGAATATTACATTTCTATCTTTGATCCTAAGATTAAAAGCGTTTGATATCTCATGCAATCCCAAAATCATGAAGTAAATAACGGGCGGTGCCATCAACAAAAAGTATCTATTATCTTTGATAACAAAAACACTGCTAAAAATGAAAAATGCCATAAACCAAGTAAAAAACATTAAATGAAGTTCTAAATTTTTAAACTTATTGATCTTTGTGATCTCATAAAAGATGTAGACGAAAATAAAAAACAATATTTCGCTAATCATGTAAACAATCTTACCAAAGCTTGCTAAAAAGATAATTCCCAGTACAAAAAATAATATCAGTTTATACTTATTTAGTCTCATTTCTTCAAATAACTTTTTATTATCTCGATTATTCCTTATAAAATACAGAACCAGGTACAAAAATGTACCTAATAATATAATTAACATAATTGTAATACCTTGAGGGCCAACAAAGCGGGGGAACATTTGTATGTAAAAGAATATATTTGGATTGTAAACTGCACTTTCTATTGAACCAGATACTACGGTTGATGTTGATTCAAAGTTCATGAATGTGTAGATAATATTTCCAAATTTTTCATTGAAAAATATGAGAACTGGTATTATAACCAAAATTGAGGCTACTATCCCTAAAATTATATTTTTGAAGTTAACTTTGTCCTTGTTAATCAAGATGTAAAGGAAAATTGGGAATATTAAAAGTGCATTATTGTATCTAGTTAAGAACGCAAACATGGCGAATGGAAATGCTAAATAAAAAAACCTTGAATCTTTTTTGACAGCAAGAACCATGAAATATATAGCCCAAATAGAAAAAGAAACACTTGAAATGTCTGAAAAGCCGACAGCTAAAATTGTTAAAAGAATTGGGAATGTAGCATATAAAAGTCCTCCTAAAAAGCTTTCAAGATCGTTAAATTTAACCTTTAAAAGCATGAACAGTCCAATAACTCCGAATATAAACAATCCACCATCAACATAAAAAATAGTGTTTATGGAAGTGTAGCCCATTCTAATGAATAATGAGGTTATGAAGGAAAAGAATGGTGGTCTAGTTAAATCAGAATATCCTATACCCTGACCTGCAAATACTAGGGCATTGGTAAAGAAGTCCACTGTATCTGATACCGGTCCTATGTGTATCTGAACCAATATTCTGTAATATGTAACCACAGTTACTATTACTGTTAATAAAAGCAGGAATATTATTGAATTGATATTTTTATTTAAAAAATTCTTTATCCGATTGTTTTTATTATTTAATCTAATATCCGTCTTATCCAAGAGATATCACCTAAATTCGAATTATTTGATATATAATCCTTTATTTTCCCCATTAATAAACCCTATACATGAATGTTTCATGAAATCCGGATTATTTTAATTTTGTGATTCTTTAATAACCTTTGGATTTTATATTGTATTTTAATTAGTTAATTATGTCAGGTTTTCTTTTTGTAGATAGTTACATTACCAAAATCTTTTATTGAAGTATAAGATTTTAAATTTAGCCCAGGGATATCGCTAAGATAATAATCTGCGTTATTTGTTATAAGATAATTATTAAACGCTGTCATATCCGCTTGATTAATTGTATAATTTTTAATTCCATCTGGATTTGCTACATAAGCAGACAAAGTAGGTATCATTTTTACATTTGTCTTGAGATACCAGCTGAAATTAGGCCAAATGTCTGAGTAAATGTTTTGATTTTTATAATTGGGATCATAACTAACAAACCATTGACTAGCCAATTCTATTTGTTCATTTTGAACTATGATATCCTTATTTGCTGGAACTATCTCGGGAATTAGTGATGCTGTGGATAATAAAATAATTGATGTCAATATTATAGCAATTATTGGAAACGTAACATTCATATTTCTGAACTTCAATTTTATTATCTTTGAAATTTCACTCAATCCCAAAATCATAAAGTAAGCTAATGGAGGAGCCATAGGCAAAAAATATCTATTAGTCTTGAAAACAAAAACACTTTGGAAAATAAAAAATGCCATAAACCAAGCCAAAACCATTATGTAAACATCATAATATGTTAAATTCCTATTTTTGGTAAGGTCGTAAAATATGTAGGCTATTACAAAGAATAATAATTCACTGACTAAATAAACTGTCCTACCAAAACTTCCAATAAAAATAATTCCAAATAAAACTACTAATATCAATTTTATCTTTGTATTCTTATTTTTTAAATCCAAATCTTTAATTGAATTATTTTTATTCTGATTTTTTCCAATGAATCTTTTAAATAAATATAAAACCACACCTAAAGCCACAATTAACAGAATTATAAAACTTTGGACTCCTAAAAATTCTGGTAACTTTTGTATAAAAAATAATACATTGGGATTATATGCATTACTTTCAATTGTACTGGAAAATGAAGTTGATAGAGACCCGGAAGATATAAATGGAGCTATGATATTACCAAATTTTTCATAGAAAAGTATGAGTACTGGTAAAATAGTTAAAATTGATGCAAAAATTCCTATATAAAGATTTTTAAAGTTTATTCGACCTCTATTTATCGTTAAATAAAGTAAAATCGGGAATATCATTAATACGTTGTTATATCTTGTCAAAAAAGCCAGTATGAAAAATGGAAATGTTAAGTAAAAAAACTTTGAATCCTTTTTAACAGCTAATATCAGGAAGTAAAAAGTCCAAATTGTGAATGATACACTGGCTAGGTCTGAAAAACCAAATCCTAAAAGTGAGATAACTATTGGAAATGTTGCGTAAAGCAATCCTCCTAAAAAGCTTTCTATATTGTTGAATTGGAGTTTCAATAGCATGAACATGCCAATAACTCCAAATATGAATATTAACCCATCTAAAGCGAAAATAGTACTTGAAAAAATGTATCCAAGTCTGAAGAACAATGAAATTATAAATGGAAATAATGGAGGCCTAAATAAATCTGAGTATCCAATGCCTTGACCTGCAAATACCAATGCATTTGAAAGGAAATCAAAACTATCTGACACTGGGCCAATTTGCATCTGAACTAATACTCGGTAATAAGTTATCAAACTTACAATAACTGTCAATAATAATAGGAAAATGATTGAATTAACATGGTTTTTTAGGAAATTTTTTGATCTTCTATTTTCTTTATCGATGTTATTATTCAATTTATCCAAAAAATCACCTATTGATCCGAATTATTACATATATTCATCTTTATTTAAACAAAGAAGAACTTAACTGGTGTAAAAATTGCTCATAAATTAATTTTATTCCATAATATTTTAAATAATGCCATCATTTTATTTATTCATTATTAAAATATATATCTTCATTCATTCTAGGGATCATGGCTGTTAAAACGCATTGTTCTGTATTTTCTGTTCTGTCGAGCATATCCTTTGAAAGATGGCTGACCGCTCCCTTCTTAGTTCCAAGATCAGTGATTCCAGTGATTCTATCCATGACATCCCCTACTTCAAACCCGTTTAAAACCTCTTTTACTACTTCAGGAGGATATTCAAATCCAGAACTAACTCCTAATGTGATTCTGTCCCCATCAAAGATTGCACACCATTGAAGATCTATGTATCCTGTTATTGTTTTTGGGGTTTCCATCAATCCTGATTCAATACCAACGCTAAGATCAACTTTGTCTGAATAAGCTTCTTTAGCCCTGTTAACTGCCCCTTTTATGGTTTCATCTAATCCAAAGGGTTGGTCTGGTACACCGGATTCTACATCAATTGAAGATATCTCTATTTCATCATAAATCTTCTTCAAAATATTTCTAGTTGCATTCACTTTAACTGGATTTTTAGATCCCACAATTACCTTCAAATTAAAACATCCTTTAATGATTATTTTAAAAGTTAATATTACACTATTTTGTTACCCTTATAATGGTTCCCATCTTATCTATCTCCCCTTTTCTTATTCTAGTAGAAGATATAGGTATCCCATCATCCGCAAGTACCATTCCTATTGTCACAATATCCAATGGTTTCATACCATTTTCTTTTCTTATTTTGTTTATTTTAAATGCTGTGGGTTCAGTTTCTTCGCTAACAACAATGGCATCGATNNGTTCTGGTGTTTCTTTTCAAGGAGACTTCTGAGGTTAGACATACGTACATTGCACGGTTCGATTTTTCCCTTTACACCACCAAACTCGTTTGAAGTAACACCAATTACAACATAACGGCCTATTTCAAACGCTATATCAATAAGTCGTCTATGTCCATAGTGGAATTTGTCAAATGTACCACCTACAGCTACCTTTCTATATGATTTTTCCTTCATTTATTCAACCTTTAAGTTTAGATATCTTGATTATGTAGCGGTCAGATAATATAATTATGCTGCTTGAACACAATGCAATCATCAAGGANNCAGAGAAGACATTTACTGTGAGAGAGTGGTTTATCCCAATAATAAGAGTATTGAAACAGGCACTTTACTTAAAGAATTTGATATGGTAAGTTTTTCACTTCAATACGAACAAGACTACTTTAACGTCCTAAAAATGTTAAAAAAAGGTGGAATACCGCTTCGAAAAGAGAATAGAACCTCAAAAAACAAACCACTTATTATTGCTGGAGGACCCTGTGCAAGTTCAAATCCCATTCCAATGAGCAGTTTCATTGATCTTTTCGTTGTAGGTGAAGCAGAACTTGTACTCGATGATTTAGTAGATAAATACCTTGAATTAGAAGATCCAAGAAATAATATGGAAGAATTTCTTGAAATAGACGGTGTTTATTTGCCAGATCATCATGTTAAAATGGTGACTGTGCCAGATTTGAAGGATGCTTGTCATCCCATAAGACAAGTTGTACCTGAAACAGATGAAAAGGAGTACATGCCTGCATTCGGACGAGCTTTCCTTCTAGAAATATCCCGTGGATGTACAAGGGGATGCAGGTTCTGTATGGCAGGATGCATATACAGACCTCGAAGAGAAATGCCCATTAAAGAGCTTTTTGAAATAGCTGAAAGGGGCAGGCATGCTACAGGACTTAAAAAGATCGCATTGATAGGTGCAGCTGTTTCAGATCATTCAAAAATGGAAGAATTATGTGAAGGACTATATGAAATGGGTTTTCAGGTCACTACCCCCTCTTTGAGGATAGAATCTGTCACCGATGATCTGCTAGAAATTTTAAAACAAAGCGGACTTAAAACAATAACAATAGCACCAGAATCAATATGGAAAGTTAGAAAAGCTGCAAATAAATCAATTACCGATGAAATGATTGAAAGTACAATAAAAACTGCCTTTAAACACGGATTAAATGTTAAACTATACTTTATGCTGGGACTCCCAACTGAAGATCAAAACGATCTCAAACACCTAAGCGATTATATTAAAGAACTCATTATGATGGGAGAGAGAAAAAATCAAGTACGTCTAAGTATAAATCCATTCATCCCCAAACCTCATACACCATTTCAGTGGGAAGGATTCAATCTAGAAGAGCTGAAATCTAAAATAAACTACATAAACTCAATTATCAAATATAAATCATTTAAAATTGAAAACCCAAAAACTGCTTTGATTCAATATATTTTGTCAATGGGCGGCACTGAGTTAGGTAATGTTCTTGAGCGTTCCTTAAATGAAAAGATTTCAATTAAAGAGTGGACCAAATTATCCCATAAATGGGATCTCGGCGAAACACTGCCTTGGAAATACATAAATGTTGGAATCAGTGATGAATATCTAAAAAATGAGTATCAAAAAGCCTTAAATGGAGATTTAACTCCTTGGTGTGAAGAATTTGGATGTTATAAATGCGGTGCGTGTGATTAAAGGTAATATCTTTAACTAAATCTTTTTCTAGTTCTAATTATCAATTCCCAGACCTGTTTAATGAATTTAGCAAGAAATATCTCATCCCTTTCAATAGTTTGTGAAACATAATCCTCCCCTAACATTAAATCTCTTCTAACTGTTTTAATTTCGGTTCTAGGAGCAAATAAAACATAGACAGGAATACCCAGAAGTATTAAGCCACTTCCAATAATTATCTGATAGATGGCACATTGGGACATGATATAAACTGCAACAACAACACCTAGTACTGGAAATATCCATGGTAGTTTGAAACCTCCGGTCTTGTATTTTTTCCTGAGGGGAAATACAGAGATACATGTTAAAAGGTAACAGAAGAGCAGGGTAAAAACTGATAAAATTATAAGTTGACTTATGGTACCAAAAATGGCAGCAATTAAAGTAACAGCGCTCTGTACAAACAAGGCTATGTACGGAGTTTTATATTTTGGATGAACCTTGGCCAAGACCCTTGGAAGCAGTCCATCAGCTGCCATAGCATAGGGAATTCTTGCAGCAGATAGAATTCCAGCTTCATCAGAACCAGAAATTGATAAGAGAGCACCTACAGTTAAAAATCCTGCACCTATAGCACCAATGAGAGCATAGCCTGCTAAGGCTAATGGAGCAGTAGATACTGATAGTTCCATCCAAGGTACCAGCCCAACAATTACAAAGTTAGTTACTACATAAAAGAGAGCTATTACTCCCATTCCAATACCTATAGCTAAGGGTATAGTCCTTTCAGAATTAATAATCTCATCAGAAGGAACTGTAACGAGTTCAAATCCAACATAAGCCCAGAATATTAGTACGATAGCACTTCCAAGACCATTGAATCCTAATGGAGCTAATGGGGTGAAGTTAGCTACGAGTAGGGATGGTTTGATAATGAAATATGCTATTCCTGCTATGGTTAAAATCAATATTGGGGCGATCTTAAGAATGGTTAAGACATCATTGACCTTACCTGCCTGTCGGACCCCAAAGAAGTTTATCGCTGTAAGAAACAAAACAAATAAAAATTTAATAATAATTTGCAGTAACGAAGACATGTGGGGGATGAAGAATTCAAGGTATGCAACAAATGCTAATGGAAAAACTGCAATGGAACTCCATTCTGCAATTAAAAGTGACCATCCTGCTAAAAAGCCTGTGAAGTCACCAAAGGCTCTTTTTGCATATGCATAAGGACCACCTACTTGAGGAACCAAAGATGAACACTCCGCAAAACATAATGCGATGAATATTGCCATAACACCAGCAATGATCCAGGCAACAACAGCAAAAGGGCCCAAAAGACCTGCACCAAAAGAAGCTGCGATATATATATCTGCTCCTACTATAGTACCTATTACTAAACTGATTACATCATAGAGTCCTAACGATCTATTCAACTCTGACATAGATTCGATATATATAACTGCAAACAAAAATAGGTATGGTAATAATTATGGAACCTTCAAAACGTGTTAGATCAATAAATCTTTCAGAGATTAGAAAGATGTTCGAAATCGCCGGTGAGAATTCAATAAACCTTGGATTGGGTGAACCGGACTTCACCACACCGGAGCATATAATAAAAGCAACAACAACAGCTATGAGGGAAGGTTTTACCCACTACACATCAAATATGGGAATTCTTGAGTTGAGAGAAGCATTGTCCATGAAGCTCAAAAAAGATAATGGGATCGAANNAGATGAAGTTTTAATTCCAGATCCTGGATTTCTTTCATATGATGCATGTGTGAATCTTGCAGGAGGCATACCTCGAGGAATTGAACTTAAAATGGAAAATGACCTAAGAATGACCTCTCAGGAAGTTCAAGAAGGAATTACAAACAAAACCAAGGCCATTATATTGAATTCACCTTCTAATCCAACTGGAAGTGTGATGAAAAAGGAGGATGTGAAGGCAATAGCTGAAATTGCAGATGATCATGGTATTTATTTAATTTCAGATGAGGTGTACGAGAAGATAATTTATGATGATAAGCATCATAGTCCCGCCAAGTTTTGTGAGAATGCAGTGACCATAAATGGATTCTCAAAATCCTATGCAATGACCGGATTTAGAATAGGTTACGTAACAGCCAATCCAGAAATAATTGAAGAACTATTAAAGATTCATCAGTACACCACAGCATGTGCAAGTTCAATGGTACAGAAAGCAGCCTTAGCTGCTCTTGAAGGTCCTCAAAATAGTATTGATGATATGGTCGGTGAGTTCAAAAGAAGGAGAGATATGGTAGTCAAGAGACTTAATGGAATGGGAGTAGAATGTATAAACCCGCATGGTGCATTTTATGTATTTCCCAATGTCGACGATCCATATGAATTTGTTGTAGAAGGCTTAAAAAAAGGAGTTGTAATGGTTCCNNCCAACTTGAAGAAGCTATGGACAGACTTGAATCCATGAATATTTAAATTTATATTTTATCTAATTTAGAAAGGGTTATTTAATGAAAGTTAAATCGATTAAAGATGAATTGATAGATAAAGTAAAAGAAATGGGTATCCCACTGGTTGGATTTGCACCTGTCGAACGATGGGCAGATCCTCCAATAAAACTTCCAAACAAGTTTAAAGATTGGATACCAGAAGAGTTCTGGCCACAGTCAATATATCCTGAAGCTAGAACAGTTATTGTTGTTGGACTTCCTTTACAACTTCCCATAGTTGAAACAACTCCTTCTATCTATTACCATGAACTTTACAATATAGTAAACACCCTCCTAGACAGCAAGGGTTATGAAATTTCTAATTTCCTAACTGAAAAAGGATATCCATCCATCTATCTTCCTCGTGATGGTTATGGCGATATTGAAGTTCTACTTAAAAATCCTGTCGCATTCTTCTCCCACAAACATGCCGCATATCTGGCAGGTATGGGATCTTTCGGTGAAAATAATGTTATTCTAACTAAAGAGTACGGTCCAAGGGTCAGGTTCACATCTATATTCACAACAGCAGTAATTGAAGGGGATCCTATCCCCGGGGAAGACCTATGCAAACACTGTAAGAGATGTATCAACCAATGTCCTGTAAATGCTATTCCTGAAGGAATAGAATTAGAAGATAATTCCGGTGATTTTTTTAGGCCAATCGATAAAATAGCTTGTGCAAATAGAAGTAAAATGCTTAGAAAGGATTTTAAATCTCCATGTGGTATCTGTATAAAAGTGTGTCCCGTAGGAATGGATAGAAAAGTATTCAATAGGGAAGATATGTCCATTTATACCGATAAAAAGGACAGTAAATATAGAAAAGCTTGGAATCATGTTAGAAAATATGGAAGTATGTAATTAATTTAAAAAAACTTGATATTTCTATTAAATTTATCGGAGAACGTAAATGAAAGAATTATTTGCAGATAGAATGTCAAAGGTTCCTAAATCATTTGTAAGGGAAATTCTTAAGGTTACAGAAAATCCTAATATCATATCATTTGCGGGAGGACTTCCAAATCCTATTTCATTTCCCCATAAAGAGATAGCTGAAGTGGCGGCTGTAGTTCTAGCAGATTTTAGCGATGAAGCTCTTCAATACGCTTCAACTGAAGGATACAGACCTCTAAGAAATTATATTGCAAACAGATATCAAAATGCTGGTTTGGATGTGGAATCCGATAACATACTCATGATCAATGGATCTCAGCAGGGATTAGATCTTATAGGGAAAGTCTTTTTAAATCGTGATGATGTGATGCTGATTGAGAAACCAACATATCTTGCAGCAATACAGGCATTTGGATTGTATGAACCTAAGTTTGTTTCAATACCCCTTTTAGATGATGGAATAGATATTGATTTGCTTAAAAATAAGTTAGAGTCTTTAAATCCAAAACTCTTTTACTCGATCCCCAACTTCCAGAACCCAACTGGTATAACNNTAGAAAATTCTGTTCTACTTGGATCCTTCTCAAAAATTATTTCACCTGGAATGAGAGTGGGATGGATTGTTGCAGATAATGAGGTTATGAACCATATTATAACAGCAAAACAGGCTTCAGATCTGCATTCCAATTTCTTAACTCAGATGATAATTCACCGATACCTTACTGGATATGATCTAGAAACACAACTTAAAAAGATTAGAAAAATGTACAAAATACAAAGGGATTGTATGGTAACTATGATTAAAAAGTACTTCCCCTCTGATGTTAAGTACACTAAACCAGAAGGAGGGATGTTTTTATGGGTAACCCTGCCAGAAGGAATGTCTTCAATGAAATTATTTGAAATTGCAATAGATGAAAATGTGACATTCGTACCCGGTGAGGCATTCTATTCTGATAATCCTGAATCAAATACTTTAAGATTAAATTTCTCTAATTCAGATGAGAAAAAAATTGAAGAAGGAATAAAAAGGTTAGGTTCTGCTATAAAATCTATGAAAACCAAAATGTAAAAAAATAGTAAAACTGAAATAAAATTAAGCAATTTTTTATTATAAAATCTAAAGATAGTCTTTATTAGCATCCAGTTATGATATAATATGTCCAATAACCTTTAAAATCTTCATACCCCTCTTGTATTTCCTTAAGATCAGAATTTAATAGTTGAGGCCCGTAATATTTCTTTGCACATTTTATTAACATCCCATCATTTCCAGAAAGTTCTTCCATCCTACCGAGTCCTCTTATAAGTTCTAAATGAGCTGACCATTCACCAATACCCTTTAATATCAAGAAGCCAAATTTTAACATCTTCTAATGGGGCTTTTCTTAATAAATCTTCTTCAACCTTTGTAAATGATTCTGAAACATTTAATAAATACTCTGATTTTCTACGATTTTTAAGGATCGTTGTAAGATCTTCTACACCCAAATTTTTGATCAGCGGGGGGATGTCCAGTAATCAACACCATCTATGTTAATATTATCACCAACAGATTGAATAAGCCATTCTTTCATTGTATGAGCTGCTTTCATCGAAATTCTTTGGCTTAAAACAACCCAACCAGCTGCTTCAAAAGGAGTTAAAAATTTAACTTGATGAAGTCCATAAAGTTCCTTTATCACAGGTTTAAAAGCATTATCTTTCAATCCATGTTTATAGAATAGTTTCAAATCATCATCCAAGCTCAAAAAAAATTTATTCTATCTAGCAGTAATGATTCTAGATTTTCGTTTATTGATTCCTCTGAAAAAAGGGTGTACAATAAAACAGGTTTTTCAACTGTTCTATGATCTTCAAGTTTAAAGGCCATGGTTCGATCCTCAATATAAACTGCCTTGGTAATTGAAAGATCATTCATTGATTGTTCACCCCCTGTGGGAGTAAACATATTCATAAAATTGATAGATTTAGAAAAATCAAATGGCGATGCTGGAAAAATTTTTCCATGAACGGTGTCAAGATTCATTTTATCACCAAAAGTAAATGAAACGCCGGGGCCGGGATTTGAACCCGGGTGATCCAAAGGATCAGTGGATTAGCAGTCCACCGCCGTACCAGGCTGGGCCACCCCGACAATGATAATTTCAATAAAATTATAAAATCTGGTTAATATTTAATTTTAGTAATTAGAATATTCGTATGGGAACCATTTATCAGCCATCGTTTAAAAGTTTTTGGAATTTATTACATGCTTTTATAATGATCTATTAATTTAAATGGGCACGTTCAAGAGTGGACAAACCTCTCGAGAGATGGTGATCCAGAAACTCGACTCCACCCCGTTGCTCCGCAAGCATCAGCTGTCCATGGTAGAGATGCTTCTTTCCAGACCTGACCCGTTCCCATGGTTAAAACAGTTAATTCAGGCCCTACAGCCCAAATCCTGCAACCACTGATCCTGTGGGACGAAGTTTCGACATCAAGATTCTGGGCCAAAACCCGGTTGATCTGCCGCCTCTTGAACTTCGACCACGCCATAAGGGGATATGCGCTTACAGAGGACCCCTAACCCTCCAGTCTAGCCCATTTAATTTCTATGTTTATTAGTATTTGAACCTTGTGATTCGATTTAAAAAATTTCACTTGTAAAAAAAAATTGTTTAAATTTATCATTAAAATAAAAAAATATTTTTATAATTCGTATTATAGAATATAACCATGCAATGGCTACTGATTATTGGTATTATAACTGCTATGTACATGGCTTTCAACATAGCTGCCAACGATATAGGAAATTCTATGGGAACCGTTGTAGGTAGTGGAGCCCTTACAATGAGAAAAGCCCTGATTTTAGGGGCATTGTTTGAATTTTTAGGCGCAATATTCCTTGGTAGTACTGTTATAAAAACTGTTGGAAGCGGGATAGTACCTCTTGAATTTATGACCGGCCTGGGCGCTTTCATAATCACCCTTTCGGCGGGTATATGGATAACCATTACCCTCATTAACAAAATACCCATATCTGGTTCTGATGCCGTAGTCAGCTCTGTTTTAGGATATGGACTGGTATATGCAGGAATTCATAACCTTAACTGGACTACAGTAGGATACATTATGGCAAGTTGGGTTATTTCTCCTTTAATAGGGCTTGTTTCGGGTTTTCTGGTGTACTACCTGGTGAAAATAGGTATACTAAACAAGTTGAAAAGTAATATGGGTGCAAAGGACAGAGCAGAAAAGGTATTTTCATACTTTCAGATAGGGAGTTCATCTTTCGCAGCCCTTGGTGTAGGGGCAATAGATATAGCTGCAGCAACAGCTGTATTATACGTTACAGTTGGATCAACCGTTGGTCTTTCAATTAAATTATTAGGAGCAATAGCACTTGTCTTTGGTATTTTGATCGCAGGAAATAGAATAACCAATACAATAGGNNACTTTACTCTTTGCATCAATCGGATTACCAATATCTCCTACTCAAACCCTTGTAGGTTCTGTAATAGGTGTTGGTATTGCAAGGGGCACTGCTACAGTTAAATTGGATGTTATAAAACATATTGCAACCACTTGGATAATAACAATTCCAGCTTGTATAGCTATTTCAGCATCTCTGTACTTCATAATAAATGCCTTAATCGCAAATCTAATATAACAGCATAAATTAAGTAATATAGGTTTGAATAAAATTATAAATATTATTTATAGGCATTTTACCTTTTTTTTTATAATTTAAGGAGTATAAGTTTCCTATTACAAATTCAACGAAATTTTTGAACCAAAAAAATATATAATCCAATTGGTAATAATTAAATAGAATTATCTTTTTATATTGAGGTGTAAAAAAATGAAAGCCGATGCAATTAAAATAACAGACAGTGTGTACTGGGTTGGAGTTTTAGACTGGGATTTACGTGATTACCATGGTTATACCCTTAATGGAACTACCTATAATGCTTATCTGGTTTTTGGTGATGAAGTAGCACTCATCGACAATACATATCCTGGAAGTTCTGCACAGTTGTGGGGCAGGATTAAAGATGCCTGTGAAAAGGAGAACAGGGAATTTAAAGTAGATGTAATCATTCAAAACCATATAGAAAAGGATCATAGTGGTGCACTATCGGAAATATGTAAAAAATTCCCTGAAGCTCCTGTTTATTGTACAACAGCTGCAGTTAAGGGGTTAAAAATGCATTATCCATCCTTAGAGGGTGTAGATTTCAGGATTGTTAAAACTGGTGAAACACTTGATTTGGGTGGGAAACAACTGGTATTCCTAGAAGCACAGATGCTACACTGGCCGGACAGTATGTTTTCCCTGCTTTTAGAGGATGGTATACTATTTTCAAACGATGCATTTGGTCAGCATCTCTGTTTTAAGGATCGATATGATACTGATATCTCAGAAAAAGTGCTTATGGATGCAGCAGCCAAGTTTTATGCCAACTTACTCACACCATTGTCTGGACTTGTGCTCAACAAATTCAAACAAGTAACGAGCTTGGAGTTGCTTGATAAAATAAAGATGATCGCACCATCACATGGCCAGATCTGGACAGATCCCATGAAGATAATTGATGCTTACACAGGATGGGCTACAGGAAAATGTAATGATAAAGTAACAATTGTTTACGATACTATGCATGGTTCAACACAGTCGATGGCACATGCATTTGCAGAGGGTATCATGAGTCAAGATGTAGATGTAGCCATGTATTTCCTGCATGCAGATGAACGAAGTAACATCGTAACGGACATTTTAGATAGTAAAGCTATTCTATTGGGCGTTCCAACCATGTTCAATCAAATATATCCAAGTATAGGTGACCTTATATATTATCTAAGGGGCTTAAACTTTGGTAAAACTGGAATTAAACGAAAAGCCGTTACATTCGGTTCTATGGGATGGAGCGGCGAGGCACCTAAAATAATTGCAGAAGAACTTGAGAAATGTGGATTTGAAATAATTGACCAGATCAAAGTGAATTACGTACCAACCGAGACTGAATTAGAAAAGTGCTATGAAATAGGAGCTAAATTAGCATTAGAAATTATAGAAATGTAACAGTTACGGAGCAGATATAAAAGGAGGTTTTAAATGAAAACTTTAGAATTTGACAGCCAAATGGACTCCAGAAAGAAGCTTATGACCATCCTATTTTGGACCAACAGGAAAGCTGCCAGGACAGAGGGATGCGCACCATTCCTACTGAAAAAAATAGTTACAGAGGAGAACACATACACACCAGAAGATCCTAAAACCCTTAAATTAACAGATGCTATCCTAGACGATATAGTTCAATCTATCGACCAAGATCAGCCTGTAAAATTTGAAATACTAATGGGAACCGAATATATTAATGCAGAAATTGATGGTAATATATTCACTGTAAACACCGAACACAGTGAGGAAATCGAAGAGGAGATCATTGAAAAACTGGATACTGAATTAAACAAGAAGTTCCCAAGTATTTGTGAATCCTTTAAACCTCGTGTAACGCCGAATAAATAATTAAACTACAAGATTTTGAGGGATTATCAATTTCCCTGTCATTTTTTTAAAAACCATAATCAATATAATGGGCTTAAATCAATAAATTAAAAGCAATTAAAGGATTAATTTTTAATTGCCCTAATTATATCACCATCTGAGATTATTCCAACTATTTTATCGTTATCAATAACAACAAGCTGGTTTATTATATCCCCTTCAGATCCAAATTCATTCATCTTTTTTACAGTAGTTAAAAGGTCGTCTTCAGGATTTACAGACACAACATTTTCAACCATGACCTTCCCAACTATGGTACCTATCTCATATTTATCAAGAATGAGGTTATGACCCAAGTCTGTGGCTGTTACAATACCAACTAGTTTTTCGCCGTCAACAACTGGAAGAGAACTTATCTTATGCTTCATTAACTTTTCAAAAGCAAAAACAACATCTTCATTTGGAGGNNTTCTTCACTTCCATAGGTCTTAGTAATGTTCTCTATTATGGAGTCTATTGTAGTTGTAACATCTATATTCTCAATAACAGGGATATGATATTTATTTGCCTGGCTTTCAAAATATTTATGAGTTCGCCTTATAGCCCCAAAATAGTTCATATAACGTTTAAGAGGTCTTCTAGCCCATCTTTGCCTACATCTTGAATAAAATCTTCCCTTGTGGACTTCTTCATCTTGAAGAGTCAGTATAAACATGTTAACATTGTGCTTTTTAACAAGGTCCTCGCTTATGAATCCGGGGACTATGTGCACACCTTCTATTACTATGCTGATACCCTCCTTGAGAGATCTTTCTATAACCGCTTCAACACCTATACTCACAGTGTCAACATGGTCACGAAATCCAATTAAAACTTCATCGAATTCCGGTGGTGGTGGTATCCTAAGGGATCGGTATGCAGTGTAACTTGACTCGTATATGGTAGGTAGTAGTTCTTTTGAAACTATTTTACGCATTACCTCACGTATCATATCAGTACTGATCATGTTCCGTATTCCAAGTTTGCTGGCAACTTCAAATGCTATGGATGAAGTTCCGACACCAGAAGCACCACCTATCAATACTACAAGGGGTTCATCGCATTTTCTAATCCTCTTCCATAGTCCGTACTTTTCAGCAATCTCACTGTTTTCTTCCCTAAGTTTTTCACGCATAATACTGATCAAATCATCCAGGTTTATGACTTTTATGCCCACATCTGTTAGATGAGCTTCTATCTTAGATGCGAAAGTGTAAGCATTGTCAGGATCCATATCTGCCCTAATTAAAGACCTTGAAAGAACTCCCTTTGAAAAAGGTTCCCTGTATTTTTTACCACCTACTTCACCTTCAACCATTATCTTTTTCAATTTCTCACCTCAAAAACTAAATTTGGGCCAAAAATGGAACAAACTAATCTAATTCAAACTCAATAATTTTATGTGTGCATCTCTTAAATTATTTTCTATAAAATTTTATTAATATGATTAATACTAAATTTTAATGATCTCAGGGGTTATCTTAATATTTTCTTCATCAGAATCTTCAATTGTAATCAGACATACATGTCCATTTGAAAGCATCCCCGGATTAATAACCTTGGTTTCACCGATCTCATCCATTCCCATTGATTCGTGGATGTGGCCACAAATATTTAATGACGGCTGAAATTCCTCAATCACCCTCCTAATACTCTCACTTCCAACATGTTCTCCTGATGGGAGAATATCTGTCTTAGTTCCTATTGGAGGTGCGTGTGTAACAAATAGAGTTATTTTATGGTCTTTTATACTTTCCATAACTTTCCTTGCTTCATCGTAGATTTCAACCTCATTAAACTCCAACGGGGTGTTGAAGGGCGTTGGATTAGAACCACCAAATCCGCAAATCCCTATATTTCTAATTGTAACACTCCTCCCATGGATGTTAACAGCATTTGAGTTGTCAATATTACCATAAAGATCTATAGGATCACAGTTTCCAGGTATTGCAAGAACTGGAATGCTAAAAGAGCTTATTTGATTAAGTATTTCTTCAGCTAGTTCACAGGGGCCGAAGTTGGTAATATCTCCTGTTAATATTATTAGATCAACAGGGTTTTTCTTGAGGTATTCAATGATCTTCATGTGTTTACCATGAATGTCGCTTATGGCTAATATTTTCATTGGAATATTCTCCAAAAGTTGTATATTTAAGTCTCTATGAATTGTTTTAACTTCAAAGTATAAATATTGGTCCAATTGTTCAATAGAATTCCTTAATTAAAAGAAAATTTGAAATGATAATTTTAACATTCCATAGTTTGAAAAGTTAATCTATCTGTTCGGTGAAAAATGATGACATTTCCTTCAAACTGTCCTGAATATTTTGTTTATCTCCATAAATAACAAGTAGAGTGTCTGTTTGAAATTCAATTATAACGTTGTTGTACTCGGCAATTTCTTGAACCCTCTCTTCGGGTATTGGTTTTCTAAATGTAATTCTTACCATTGTAAAGCCTGGCGGTGCCCCAACAACAAAGGTAGATTTTTTTTCGGGTAAGTCGTATATTTTCTCGCCACGTGATGCTTGAGTAAGTTTTTTTATCCATTGAGCCTTGTAATCTTCTCCTTCATCTTCAGCAAGATCTATGAGCTTGTCCTGAGCACTGTTCATAAAGTCATTTATTCTTTTTAACTCATTCATACGCTCAGGATCAGCCGGATTTACCTTGTAAAAATTTATGGTGGTCTTGGCCATCCTTATGTCCTTGGGGATCTCGGGATCGATTTCAATACCCTTCTTTCTAAGGTCGGTTAATAGTTCAACCAAAACCATCCATGTCTGTTCAACCGGTAAATCGGTCATAAACGTCCTTCCAATATTTTTTTGGAATTATAATTAAGATTAGCATCAACTATCTTTAATTCTTCTTCTATTTCCTTAATGTCTTTATATGATTTTAAGAATAGAACATGATGACTTTCTGTACCGGCTATATTCAATATAGCAATCTCATCATCATCTTCAATGGTTCTTTTTTCTATTTGAGCTTTGTGCTGTGCGAATGGACCGTACTTTTCAGGTAGATCCTTAAATTTGAATATTCCAACTAGAGTTGCAACGAACAAAATAACACCTCTTAATTTTTTTTATTCTTATAAATTTTCTTAAAACAATTTGAAAATAGATCGGTTTTTGGACAAGAATGTCCAAAAATCAAGATCTATCAAATAATTTTAAATTAATCTTAATTTCTTTAATCATTATAATAATTATTTCTACTCTTACATTAAATTTTATATGAAATCTTGTTCCAAACTCAGATCAAAAATTAATTAAAAAATGTTCCGATACTTCTTCGTAGGAGGTGCAGTTTTTATAGTTATTTTTCTATCATTATTTATATTAACTGATTTTTTTGGTATTTATTACCTAATTTCAGCTCAATAGCTTACATATTGGGATTAATAGCTAACTATTTATTAAGTAATAAGTCGGGTTTTTTATAAAAGGAAATTAAAAAATAGTAGCCACAGGTTTTTTCTAATTAGAACGGGTTATAAATTGGTGGATAAACATATTATCTCTCCAAGGAACTCCTGTTAGAGATGATATTGTAGGTGGTTGAGAAGCACCAATCTCAAATGAATCTGTGAAAGAATATAGTGTCATTTAAAACAAAAGGTGTAATATGCCTGATACTGAGAAGGTTGACGGAATAATGCTCATTCGAATAGTATTATTAATATTTTTTTTTCAAAATTAAAAGTGACTAATTCTTATTTGTAATTAATTAATGTTAAATTTTCAATGATATCATTGTCCAAGATTAATGAAAGCTATACATAACAGCCTGTTTTACCTTAAATTTTCCTGATTTGTCGCATTAAACTAATGTATTGATATAAACATTTTTATAACTTCAAAATAATTAATATTGATGAAAAATAAGATTACAGAGATTAAACCTCAAACAATATTTCTTATTATAGGATTAATTTATGGATTGGGGTTTTTATTATTCAATCCTCCTTTATTGGGCGTTGATAATGAAGGAGAACACTATGATAAAGCATTGTATTTAAGTGATGGATATATAATACCTCAGATATTTGACCATCATGCAGGTTATTATGTTCCTGAGGGTGCGTATAACTTAGAAGTGAACTTTTACACCCTAAGAAATATGCATGAAAAAATAAAAATAGATGATATATTCCTTTTTTTCAATCAACCTTTAAATGAAAGTAATAAAGCTTTTACTGATATTGATCCGAATCCCCCTATTCCAAGTACAGCAGTTTCGTTTTCAGCAATTATAACTTATTCTCCAATCCCTTATTTGGCATCTACATTTGCAATGACAATTGGAAAGATATTAGACTTTTCTCCAATCTTATTAATGTATATGGGTCGTTTAGCTAATTTATTAGTTTGGCTATTATTTATTTATATGGCTATTAAAATTACACCTGTACACAAATGGGTTTTATTGATGTTATCACTTATGCCAATGACAATCCTCGTGGGATCTTCTCTTTCAGCAGATAGTTTTACCATAGCTCTTTCATTCCTTGTAATTGCTATTTTTCTAAACTTTGCATTCAATAATAATACAAAAAAGATAAAAATGAAAGAAATTGGAATATTATTTGTATTGATGACAATGCTTGCTTTATCAAAACAAACTTATTTCTTTTTAATATTTCTATTTTTCCTTATTCCTGCAAATAAATTTGGAAATATGAAAAGAATGCTCATAATATTTAGTATATTATTCCTGTCAACCTTTTTAATTAGTATCAATTGGAATATGGCTGTTAATAGATTTTATCTGCCTACTTACCTCAATGTGTCTGTTCCATTACAAACTTCATTTATTGTATCAAATCCTCTTAATTTCATAAATGTAGTAGTAAATACAATTCTAACAAAAAATATTATATTAAGTATAATTACTTCATTCATTGGTGATTTCAGAGGGTATACAGTATATTTACCTAACTGGTTAATTGCAACCTATTTTATTCTCTATCCATTTATGTTAACTTTAACAGCTTTATTAGATAAACGAGACATAATTATTGATCATAAGCAAAAAATAATCACTTTAATCACAATATTCGTTCTTATATGTGCCTCAATGTATATTACAGGAACTCCTGTGGGACAGAATACTATTAATAATATTGTTGGTAGGTATTTAATCCCAATAGCGCCATTATTATTCCTAGTATTCTATAATAATAAAATCAAATTCGACATTGGAATGGGCTATAGTTTAATAATAATTTGTATAATTATTTTTTCCTTGACAATTGCAATTTATTTAATTATTACAGGTAATTTTATTTTCTGATTATTAAATCCTACAACGAATCAAAATATTATTTTATATTTGATTTTTATTTATTCAGGTTTTTTATGAATTCTATACGATTCTGTTATAATGGCTGATGGATTGTTATGTGCCAAATGTTCTTTTTATATCCTTCTAAAAGTATTATATTAATTGCATATTAATTAATAAATTTGCCTAAATCTTTTTTACTTGAGAATTAGAGAAAACGATGTTAAATTGTTTTTATTATAGAGTCAATATCTTAGCTAAAGTTTAGAAGTGTTTAGTATATATTTAGTGAATTACAGTGTTTTAAATTAAAAACTTCGTAAATCTATTTATAAATGAGAGATTTTTGTTATGACCAGGAAAGAATAAATGGTCTAAATTGGCAATTCACGCCTCATACTAAACCGAAAGGAACTTTTTCTTTGATTATTTAAATCTGATTTTAAGTAACTTTTTAAAATTGTTGTTGCTTAGATCCAACCTTCAATTTAAAACAGATCAATTTTTGATTTTTGAATTTAAAGTTTTTTACTATTATGACAAATAGAGTATTCTAAAAAAATCTAAAAAAACAGATCATAAATAAAAATAAAAAAAATAAATTAAAGAAGAATAACGAATTATTCTCCTCCAGTGATCTGGTCTAGTTTTTCAAGAGCAGAGTCTGTCTGTGTGAGGTGAGCATCTACAGTTAGGTCTTCTCTTTTTAATCCCATTGCAAGACCGTAGAGTTGAGCCAGATGGAAAACTGGTATTTTATAGTCTGTTCCGTATTTCTTGTTAACCTCTGTTTGTCCCACATCGAATTGAAGGTGGCAGAATGGACATACATTTACTATTGCGTCTACTCCAGCATCTGTCATGTTGTCGAGTTTTTCCTTAGTATAATCTAGTGTAACATCTAAGTCACGGGAACGTAGACCTCCACCTGCACCGCAGCACATCATTTTGTCCTTGTATGGAACAGATTTAGCACCTGTTACTTCAACAAGTTCGTCGAGTATGGTCGGAACCATTGGGTTGTCAATGTTAATTTCAGCGCTTGGTTTAAGGAAGTGGCAGCCGTAGTGAACTGCAACATTCAGGTTTAATGGAGATTCAACTGCTTCTGATAGTTTAGCTAGTCCAATATCGTTGTAGAGGATTTCTGCAAAGTGTCTTACATTGATCTCTCCTTTGAATTCCCTTCCAGCTTCAGCTAGTACTCCATTAATTTTTGTCATCATCTCTTCGTCCTCTTTAAGGAGGTGGTTTGTTTCAAAGAGTGAACCGAAGCATCCATTACATTCTGTCATTATGTCAGAATTCATGTCTTCAGCTATGGTTATGTTCCTTGCAGCTATTGCAGCCCATGTTGTTTTATCGAATGAGCCGAAAACACCTGGTGCTGGACAACAGGATGCTCCTTCCATATCGTTTAACTCAATATCGAGCTTGTCAAACATTACCCTGGTTGCCTTTTCAATTCCAGGGTATCTGTTGTTCATTATACATCCTAAGAAATATGCAAATGCCATTGTGATTCCTCCTTATTCTAGCTCCCCTTTTTCCCAATTCCAGCCAATAAGATTGTCGAATCCTGTGGCTTTAAATATTTTTTGAACTTCTTCCAGTGCTTCTGGGAACTGATGGGTTGTTGGTGGTAGTTCTCCNNAGTTCTCCTAGTCCAACGCTTTTTCTAAGTGCCATAGTCTTATCGTTTATAGGGACTCCGTGTCCAGTTTTGATAACAAATGAACCTGTAGCCTTGTGTGCTGGTGCCATGTATCCTGCCTGTGCTGCGAAGTTTCTCACAGTTTTAACAACATCCACAATTTTAATTCCTCTTGGGCATCTTTCCTGGCATTCGTAACAAGTTGTACACATCCATAAAGTATCATCAGATATTACTTCATCTTTAAGTCCCAATACAGACTTTCTAACTATTTGTCTTATCCTGTAAGGTGTTCTTCTTCCTGAAGGACATGCACCTGTACATGTACCGCACTGGAAACATAATGCAACTGATTCAGCACCAGCATCCATTATTTCCTGTTTAAAATCTTTATCAATATTTTTACGGGTTATCACATCTTCTTCTCTTCTTTCGAGTAAAGTCATTTTACCACTCCTATCTGTTTTGGATTTTGCAGGTTTTTCTCCTTTTTCAACTTTTTTTGAAGCTTCAGATTTTACATCATCAGTAATTTCCTTAGCTTCTGATTTAACTGTTTTTTCACTAGATTCTTTCTGAGTCTCTTCTTTTTTACCAGTTGCAGTCTCTGCTTTAGTTTCTGGTACTGATTCTCCCTTAGGAGTCTCTTTTTTCTCTTCTTCTTTATTATCTGCTCCACTTAATATATTTTTTAAGCGTTTTAAGGTTTTCATTCTGTTTCACGCCCTGATCAAAAATGATCATATTCGGCTCAATGTGAAAACTTGTAATTTTCATATCGTAGTTTGATCTAAGCATATATAAAGGCTTTGTAAAAACCATCAACTGTAACCTTTTAGGTAACAGCTAAATGAGTCCAATAGAAAATAACATTAAAGTAATGAATCAACCAATTAATAGACAATAATTCATAGTTATTATTGTAATTCAATTTTTGACGATAAAATTTTACTCTGTGATTAATATGATGGAAATAAAAATGCACGATGGCCCAGCGAGACTAGGAAAATTCTCTGAAAAAGAAACACCAGCAATAATCCCTATAGAAAATTCTTTAAAAATTTTAAAAGATGAACCAATGCCTTACAACGTTCCAAAAACACTTGCACTCTGGTCTGTGACCAGTACGGTGGAAAATGCTAGATTAAGTGGTGAAAATGGAATTGGTGTTGTTCATGGGTCAAAATATCCTGATTTGAGGGTTGAATGTGCCAAAAAATTAGAAGAACTTGGGAATACTGTTTTAATGATTGCGAATCCTGAAGAGCTTGTTAAAAGATCAAGAGATCTTGTGGATATAATTGTCATGATCCGTGAAAACATCAATCCTAATTCAGCAATTTACTATCCCTTTGCAGAGCCAGCTTTTATTCCATTATTGGCTTATATGGGAGTAGATCTATTCGACAGTGTAGCAGGAGATTTTTATGCAAGTATAAACACTCTACTAACTCCATCTATGAAATACGATCTTAAAGTGTACAAACTCTTTGATTTGAACCATGAGGAGCTCAGGGAATACAATAAAAAAACAATGGAATTCTCAATACTGGAAGTACGGGAACATATTAAAAATGGGACTCTAAGAAACCTTGTTGAAGAAAGGTGCTGTTCATCACCAGAAGCTATGTCAGCTTTAAGAATACTCGACAGGGACCATAGCGAGTTCATAAACAAATATACTCAGCTTTACTGATTCTAAAGTTCAATTCCTAACCTTCTAAGTAATTAATTGATATTCGACAAAATAAAAAATGAGATATTTTTGATTCATTTAAATGATTCAATTCTTACTTATTTCTTTTTAACACCCTTTACAATGTAGTGATACTCTCCTATCTCATGTTTATCAGTAATCTCAAACCCATTATCTTTGAGTATAATAGAAACCTCTTCTGGAGATATTCTAACATTAAAAGGAGGCCCTCTACTACCTTCTAATTTTCGAAACTCCACAACAGCAAAAACACCGTCAGGTTTTAATACTTTAACGATGTTTTTCATAACATCTTCAACTTCTCCATCTGCAACAAAACCATGTAATACATTAGCCATGAGCACAATATCAATTGAATCTGAATCTAAAGTAATATTCTTTGAAATATCCGCTAGAATTGCATCGGTATTATCCAATTTCTTGTCTTTAATCTCCTTCTTAACGGTTTCAATGGATTCAGGATAAACATCCAAAGCATATATCTTTCCTTGGTCGCCAACTAGATTTGAAGCAGCTATTGAGATGTAACCATCACCACATCCAGCATCAAGGAATATGTCTTCTATTTCAAGTCCTACAGCTTCCAAAACTTCCATTGCACTTAGAATATCCCTAGATGATTTGCTGTGATGCATATGTCCATGTTTTTCATTCATTTTTTTTGCCTCCTTATCATAACATTAATTAATCCTAGTTTTCTGCCCTTAAACGCGTCCTGGAGAATAAAAATACTCCTATTACGAAAAGGATCAGTGTTAAAAGGGCGCTCATTTCTACTTCGTAAGATACTAAATTCCATCCGGATCCAAATACTAAAACCGATCTAAGGGCAGTTAATGTATGAGTCCAAGGGAGTAGATCGTACACTTGGAAACTGTGGCCGAAGAAGTTTAAATATACTCCAGGTAGCTGAAAGAAAGCACCAGTAAGGAAACTTGTAGGTACTACTATGAGAGTTCCAAGGTTTGCAGCCTGTCTGTCGGTTTTTGCAAAGGAAGCTATTATCATGGCCAGTGCTATTGAAGCCACCCCCCCTATAATACCTATAAANNGAGTAAAAACTTCCCTGCCAGTGCAGTCCAAGGATTATGGCAACTGCTAAAAGGATAACCACTTGGGCACCTGCCACAAGAGACCATGGTATTAAACCTCCGAATAAAAGGTCGAATGATCTCATTTTAGACATCTTTAATCTTAATAAGGTACCACTTTCTACTTCCCTTGTTAGAATGGCAGCTACAGTAGTTGCAAGGAGAAGAATAGCAAATACTATCATACCAGGTGCAAGGAAGTCGAATTGAGTGAAGTTTTGCGTTCCGGGTATTGACTGTACCTTGGTATCAATAAATTTAGTGGGTTCTGCCCCTGGTGTTCCTGCAATCTGGTTCTTGACATTGTTAACAATATCGTCTTGATACTGACCTAAAACACCTACTAATATCCCCTGTGCAACTCCAAATCCCATGAATCCTGTGTCACCACTTATTATAAGCGTTGATGTGCTGTTAATGGTTGAAGATTTAACTGAAGATGTCTGTCCTGTACTAGATTGCAATGTACTATTAATAAGAGCTGCTACTGAATTTGAAAAATTAGCTGGAATTATGAGTTCTGCATCGACAGTTCTCTGCCTTAGAAGATCTTTTGCGTGACTATCCGTGGTTGTTGTGATGTTAAATAGTTTAACACTGCTGTTTTCATAATTTACATCTTGAAGAGCGGTAATAAGGTTGTTACCATAGTTGACATTTCCACCGGAAGTTGTATTGATTGTTCCCTGATCATAATTTACTATTGCAATGTTGTGCGGTGTGTTACCCTCACTCATGCCACCGAAAGCAAATCCAAATATCATCATGAAAAATATAGGAAATAACAAGATAAAAAATAATCCTCTTCTATCTCTGACCAGTTCTTTAAAATCTTTTACTGCAATACTTATAAACTTCATTTTATTCCCTCAATCCAGTTCCTGTAAGTTCAATGAAAACATCTTCAAGTGTGTTCTGACGTACTGAAATGTCTGCTACACGAAGATCTAACTTTTCCACAGTTTGCATCATTACCGGTAACTTTCCAACTGCGTTAAGAGCCCTGATGTTGATTCTTCCATTAACTTCATGAACTGAGATAACATCTTTTTGATCCTCAAGCTCATGAATAAGATCCTCATTTCTTAATGGATCTGAAAGTTTTATATCAACAACATCCCCTTCACCTATCTTTTTTTTCAGTTTTTCGGGTGTATCCAGACGAATGAGTTTACCATGATCAATTATAGCTATCCTATCACTGAGCTGGTCAGCCTCATCCATTATATGGGTTGTTAAAATAACTGTCTTACCTTCATCATCACGCATTGAACGGATATAGTTCCATAAAACACGACGTGACTGAGGATCAAGACCTTCAGATGGTTCGTCAAGTACCACTACCTCAGGTTCATGTACAACTGCAAGTGCTAGGTTAAGCCGTCTCTTCATTCCCCCTGAAAGTTTTGAAACCACTGTATCGGCCTTTTCTTGAAGGAACAGATCATTCAGTAATTTCTGAACCCTTGGATCCCTGGTAGTCTTAGGTATCTCATACATATCAGCCATTAGATTGAGGCTTTCTTTGCAGGTTAAATTCTCCCAAAGCATCAATTCTTGGGGACAGATTCCAATGGAACCCTTTTCAATCTTCTGCACGTCTATTCCGTTAATATAAACCTTACCACTTGTTGGACGTAAAAGTCCTACCATCATCTTGATGGAAGTTGTCTTGCCTGCACCGTTGGGTCCTAAAAATCCAAAAACTTCTCCCTTTTTTATTCCAATATTTAGACTATCAACAGCCATTAAATCATCATATCTCTTTGTGAGATCTGTAGCTTCAATCATGAAATCCATAATTAATCCACCCCTATTCAATGAAATGAGTTATACAATTAAATTTTGATTTAAAAAATTCAATTTTAACCAGATTGAAATTATCTTTATATTAATGAGAATATCTATATTCATCAATAAAATAATTTCTGATTAACTCAAGTAAAGAAAAACTGAAGTTATTTGGACCATGAATAATATATTAAATATGTTAATTTTAGGTAAAGGTGATCGAGTTTGATAGAAAAAATTGAAGTAAGTATGACCAGTGGTGACGTACATAATTTCCGTAGAGGAGAATTTGGTGTTGAAAGCATTGAAATAGATGAGTTAAGGGGCATTATACAGATTAGCTACGGAAATACAGAGGGCGGCAAAAAATACGTATTAATACCTCTACAAAATGTAGAAAAATGTGAATATTTAGACAAGGAACTTGTTTCAGTAACTGCAAGTACTACAGGGACCAAAATAGAAAGTGGAACACGTCTATTGAATAAGATTTAAAATAAATTATTCAAACTTTGGAGTTTGGGAAGGAATTATTAAAATTAGCATGAATTAGAATTAAGTTAATAATTAGTTACTATTAGCTCATTGACAATGCCCCTTCCTGATGCATCTCTATTTATATTCCTTTTTGCTGAAACCCTTTCAATATTGTATCCTATGTAAAGTTTATCAAAAAATTCATCGTTTAAATCTTCATTTTTAGGATCTGAATTACTGAGCATCAAATATGCACCTATCTGATCCAATTTTTTAAAAAAAGAAGCCAGTTTAACCTGATCAATATCATTAAATCCATATTTTGAGTAGTTTGTGAAGTTAGAAGTTTTTGTAAGAGGCCTGTAGGGCGGATCAAGATAAACAAATGTATTTTCAGTTATGTGAATTTCAGAATTAGTAAAATCAGAACAGATTACCTCAGTATCTTTTAAAGCCTGATTAACAAGTTTGATATTATTTTCATCATATATTCGAGGGTTTTTGTAAAGACCAAATGGTACATTAAATTCTCCCTTTTTATTCTGACGGAATAAACCATTGAAACAAGTTTTATTCATAAATATAAAATGACCGGTTCTTTCAATCCATTTAGTATTGTAGTTTTCAAAGTCAAAATTATGACCTTCTGAATTATAGATTTCCCGAATCTTGTAGTAATTCTTTTTACGACCATCTTCATCTTTATTAAGATGATTATCTTCAATATCTTTCAAAAAAGCTATCAAAGACTTGTGATCATTTTTTATGACTTGATAGGCCATAACCAGTTCCCTGTTAATGTCTAAAAGAATTGATTCCCCTATGAAGTAGTGTCTCTTGAGAAAAAAGAACATAGCACCGCCTCCTACAAATGGTTCCACATACCTTTTAATGGTACCACTTTCTTTTAGATGGGTTGGCAGTCTCCCATTAAATTCCATTAATAGTTGTTTTTTCCCACCGGCCCATTTTACGAAAGGCTTTGCATAGATATTATTTTCCATCTAATTCTCCATTATAGGTGTTATCGAATGATTTTAATTAAATAAGAGATCTTAATCTTTAGATAAAATCTTTAAATAATTCCTTTGGAGCTCCTGCAAGTGCAACTAGGGCTTCTGCTTCCATAAAATGAAGATCAGCGGGAATCATCAAACAATGGAGTGGACTTCCAAAATCAACATCTATCATGTTTTTAATTTTATCTGCACGTACAAGAGGATTTTCAGATCCAGCACGGGCCACCACAACTACTACAGTATCCTCATCAGTAATATTTTCTCCTAGCTCAGACTCTACACGCAATAAATATTCCAATCCCTGATTTGCTGTCATATATCTGTTTTCATGAGCCCTAATATCTAATAGGACAAGAGTGTGGAGTTCTGATTCCATATTGGCCTTTATTACCATGTATGGAGAATGTGGAAAGAAATTTTTTTCAGTAAATGGTACGGTTGTTACTTTACCAAATTTGTAGGCTTGAAGACCTGCTATTCCCGGTGCTGCAGAAAGTATAGATGATGAATGGATTATTGTGGTTTTTATTCCCAATTTCTTTGCTTCAATTAACATCTCTGAATGAGTTGTTGCTATCAAAGGATCTCCTGCGCTTAAAAACGCAACGTTCTTTATTTTAGCATCTTTAAGAGGCAAGTTTTCCTCTTCAACTTCTTCTCGGGTTAATATTTTAATTTCACTTCCAATATTTTTCTCAAGAGAGCTGATGCTTCCACCAAAAAGTTTTGCAGTGTAAAATTCAGCATAAACANNAAGTACAACATTTGAGATCACCTAATTCTTTTTTTTTATTTTTCTAGTTAGTTTAATTGATAAAGTTAATAATCTTGGTATTGAATATTAATTTACTGATGTAAAAATGTAATGAGGAATCGGATGATAGGTTTAAAAGTTCAAAAGAACAATGCAGATAAAATTCGTAGAGTTCTATTAAATCACTCCCTAATAAATCTTGACTTGAAGATAAAACGTGTTGATGACTTTGTTTATATACCATTAATTTTCAAACCAAATAAAAAGTTAATGGAGGAAATAAAAGTTTATGATGTTAAAATTGTAAATACTGAATTTGAAATTCATACTAAAGGCCCAAAAAGCCTTAAGGATTATCTAAAAAATAAAATAGATCCCGATTTGGTCGAAGAAATAAAAAAATCCTTTGATATTATCGGAGATATTGTTATACTTGAAATTCCAGAAGAATTTGACGAGTACAAATACACTATAGGGAACGCTGCCCTGAAATTCACTAAAAGGAAGACTGTTTATCGTAAAACCAGTGAAATAAAGGGAGTTATAAGAACAAGAGAACTTGAACACCTTGCAGGTGAGGATGTTTCCGAGACAATTCACAGGGAATTCGGTTCCAGGTTCAAGTTGGACGTAAAGAAAGTATATTTCAGTCCACGTCTTGCAACTGAGCGGAAGAGGATATCAGATTTGGTTAACAATAATGAAACAATTGTTGATATGTTTGCAGGAATAGGGCCATTCTCAATTTCAATAGCTAGGAACCACAAAGTGAATTTGTATGCTATTGACATTAATCCCGACGCTTATAAATACCTTAAAGAGAATGTTAAGCTAAATAAATTAGAAGGGACTATAATTCCGCTCCTTGGAGATGTTAACGAGGTTTTAAATAGTTTGAGTTTAGAGGCAGATCGAATAATTATGAACTTGCCGGGATCAGCAAAGAATTTCCTTGATACAGCAATGAACTCCTTGAAATCTGGAGGTGAAATTCATTACTATGAATTTGCATCAGAATACCAGGTACCAGTTAAAAGAATTATAGAAACCGCATATCCCCGCAAAGTAGAAGTTCTAAATACAAGGAAAGTTAAATCTAAAAGTCCTGGAATTTGGCATATGGGTGTTGATGCCAGAATATATTAAATATTCCATGAATAAAAAAAAAGATAAATTAGATTTATAAATGGATTGAAAAAATCTCGAAAATTATTATTAAAATGGTTTAATAATTCCTTTTTCAGTAATTATACCTGTTATCAAATCTGATGGGATTATGTCAAAGGCAGGATTTTCAACTTCAGTTCCTTCAGGTGCAATCCGAGTATTTCCAATGTAAATTACCTCATCAGCATCTCTTTCTTCTATTTCAACATCATATATTGAATTTTCAATATCAAAAGTGCTCTCAGGGGCTGCAACATAGAAAGGGACATTGAATCGTTTTGCAGCAAGAGCAACCATTAAAGAACCGATCTTGTTGGCAACTCCACCCTTGGCAACTCGATCAGCTCCAACAACAACCTTATTAACCATACCCTTCTGCATCAGATGTCCTGCTGCACTGTCAACTGCCAATTTAACTGGAATTTCCTCCTGCTGCATCTCAAACACACTGAGCCTAGCACCCTGACACAATGGTCTTGTTTCATCACAAATGACCTTAATATTCTTCCCTTCGTCATGTGCGGCACGTAAAACTCCAAGAGCAGTTCCATAATCAACACATGCCAGTGCACCGGCATTACAATGGGTTAATACTGTGTCACCATCATCTATTACAGCAGCTCCGTTTTTACCAATTGCCATATTGGTACGGACATCCTCATCATACATCCGCAATGCCTCTTCAATTGGTGATTTTGAGTTTAAAACACGTTCAACGGCCCATGAAAGGTTTACAGCCGTTGGTCTGGCATTCTTAATTTCATTTGCTGATTTTTCCATATCTTCCCCGGCTATTTCTGCCATTGCCATAGCAAATGCAGCTGCAATACCTATAGCCGGTGCACCTCGGACTTTCATAGTTTTTATTGCATCGATAACATCTTTGTAAGTTTTACACTCATAATAAATAACTTCATCAGGTAATCGTGTCTGATCTATTAAAAAAAGTTTATTATCCTTCCAGTACATTGTTTTCATGATTAACACGTTCCTTGTAATTTGATTGATAAAATATCAGGAAAATAAAAAAAGATATTAAAATATAAAAAATGGAATAAATCCATTGGGATTAGTTTAGAAGTGACTTGAAGGCGTCATATCCAGATGTTTATCCTCTTTACCAGGGACACCGTAAGCATCTGCCCTGCACTGAGTGCATGCCCTGAACACAGGTATTATCTCTTCAACAGCATCTCTAACCTCGCTTAATTCAGCACATCCCGGTCTAGGAGTGTTTTTGAACTTGTGCATAGGTATTAATGGTATTACATTCATGAGCGATGCACCCTGTTCTTTAACCTTTTTTGCAATATCTATGATGTGCTCATCATTAACTCCAGGTATTAAAACTGCATTAACCTTAACAACAACTCCTCTCTCAGCCAACATTTTAATACCCTCAAGCTGATTTTTTGATAGTATATTGAATGCTTCCTCTCCTTTGTAGAGTTCACCATTGTAGAAAACGTTTGAATATATTTTACTCCCAATTTTAGGGTCTATAGCATTTACAGTAACTGTAACTGTATTTATATGAAGATCTGCAATTTCATCAGCCTTCTCTGGAAGTAGAAGTCCGTTGGTACTCATACATTTGATAAGTTCAGGAAATTCCTCGTCCATTCTTTTAAAGAATTCAAAAGTTTCGTTGTTAAAAAGAGCATCTCCCGGCCCTGCAACACCAACTACTGCTATAGGCATCTCAGAGGTAACTTTTCGAACGTGTTCCACCGCTTGATCAACAGTCATAACACGTGATGCTACACCTGGACGTTGTTCACATTTATTTATTTCTCTTGTNNAATCCATTCATCCTTCATCATTTCATCGGTACAAGTTAAAGCAATAATATTACCTTCTGATCTATGGTCTATAACCCTGAAACCCTCAGGAATAATTCTAAAAATTGCATCGTAGACTTTCTTTCTAAGGTCTTCTTGGGGATCACGTATTATCAAACCCTCCAAATCCTTTGTAGGATCGTCTATTATAACCTCAAAACGATTAGGCTGGTGTATTTTGTTCCTTCCTTCCATTTCCCAAAGTCTTTCTAATAGTTCAGGCAGGTATGTTTCATCTTTGATCTTAATAAACATTTCATTACCCGCCTTGTTAAATTCATATTCTGTAAAGTCTTCAATAACTACTGGTTTTGATGCCTTTTCCAATCTGACAACTATTATAAAAAGAGGTTCTCTAGGGTCGACATATACCCTTAAATCACCAATTGAACGGGTTACCTGGACTTCTTGGAGGATGTGTCTAATTATCATATCGTAGACTTCTGCCCCATTTTCATCGTAACACTCAACCTTCATTTCTTGACTCCTAAACCAGATACTAAAAGTGCAGAACCTACAGCTCCGATGTATTGTGAATACTCGGGAACTATAACTTCGATTCCACCTAGTACTGTGCTTACAGCTTCAACAAGTCCACCTATAAGGGATGTTCCTCCAACTTGTATTAGTGGTTCTCTTAGATCAATCTCCTGAAGCTGCTGTTCGTAAACCTGCTCAGCAACCGAATAACATGCAGCAGCAGCTACGTCTTCTTTGGATCCCCCTGCAGCTAATGAAGTAACCAGATCCTGTATACCGAATACTATACAATAACTGTTTAAAGCTGCATTTTTGTAGTTTCCCTTAAGGGCCAGAGGTCCAAGTTCACTTATGTCAACACCTAGTCTTCTAGATGTCATTTCAAGGAACCTTCCTGATGCACCGGCACAGATCCCACCCATGGTGAAGTTGTCGGGTATACCATCGTTAACTGTTATGACTTTGTTGTCCATTCCTCCAATATCCAGCACTGTCGCTTCACCCTTCTGCCTGCCTGCAAGATAGACCGCACCCTTAGAATTAACACTCAATTCTTCTTGTATAAGACCTGCATTTAAGTGATGTCCAATTCTCAGCCTACCGTAACCTGTTACACCAACCCCATCTACATCTTCGAGTTTGTAACCTGTGCCTTTGAAAGCTTCTTCCATTCCAATATTAGCAGTTTCAATTACATCGGCTGTTGGAAGCCAACCAGTACCTATTACCTTATTGTTTTCCATTAAAACAGCTTTAGTTGTTGAGGAACCAGAATCTATACCCATTGTTAAGCCTTCCTGTTTTTCACGTGCAAGGAGACTTTTCCTGGCAACTATGGTTGAAAGGGCCTCCATTCTTATAAATAGCTCATCTGCCTTGGTTCTCTCGGTGAATGAGTATGTAACTACTGGAAGGTTAGTGTTCTGTTGTATGAATCTTCTGATTTCGTTCCTTACAAGTGCACCTTCTGCACATCTGAAGCAGGTAGCAATGAAAACCGCATCTGCATCTGTTTTTCCTTCTACTATAGATGTGGCCCTAGCTATCATCAGTTTTATTCCAGTACTTTGAGCATTGAATCCAAACTTTGTATAAGCTTCGTCTATGTAGTCAAGATCTGCTTCTGGTATGATGATCTGGGCTCCAAATGTTTCTGCGGCCCTTTCAATCTCCTTTTGAACACCACTGTAATCTGTTCCGCATGATATTTGAGCAATTTTAACCATTTTATTCCCCTTCCTCTTCTAACCCGTCTAAGAATGTGTTGATCTTATTAACAACTTCCATTGTTTCTTCCCGTGTAGTTGGATAGTGTAGCTCCAGTAGGGGTATGCCACGTTTTCTAAGGCAAAACATTGAAAGTTCATTGGTTCTTGCACATCCAATACATCCAAATCCGAATGGAGCATCTTCCATTATTATAGCTGCCTCTGCAGCGTCAATTAATGGACCAAATATTGCCATTCTACCCCTTACACCCGAAGGTACTTCTATTGCAGCGTATTTAAGACCCCTAATGGGCTCTTCTTCTGTTATGTTTAATGGTGGTGAGTCTATCTCCACATCTGTAACTCTTTTTCT
>PMMV01000113.1 GCA_003162115.1 Methanobacterium sp. | reverse complement strand
AATTCTCCTTTTTTAGTTTGAAGTCCACATGTTCCTCCCACAAGCATTTTCCAGCCTTTGGGTGTTCCAATAAGCCCTATGTCCCTAACATTTGATTCGGCACATGAACTGGTGCATCCAGAAAGGGATATTTTCACTTTATGAGGAGTTTCTCTTTTATGAAAAGTATCATCAATTCTTAATCCCATTTTAACAGTGTTTTGATATCCTTTTTTGCAAGAGGTATTTCCTGTGCAAAATTTAACTGCTCTTACACATTTACCAGTAAAACCACCGGGTTCCATTCCTAAATCATCATATATAGCATCAATATCTGCTTCATTAATTCCATAAAAGCCTATCCTATGCTCAGAATTCATTTTGATAATTTTTACCTGATATTTTTCTACAACATCAGCTATCTTACGTAAAATTTCAGGATTTAATAAACCACCTGGAATATATGGAATAATTGCATAGGTTTCAAAATCCCTCTGAACAGCAGCCCCTTTTTGAGGCATGTTTTGTTTTTTTGTTTCCATATTCTCACCATATAATATTTTATTTACTAATTTATAAATTATTCAAACTGAACTGGGAATATATTTGAAATGTTTTATAATCTAAAAAAAATCTTAGTTATAATTAATAAAATTGATTTTGCTTTTAAATTTAAGATATATCGTATTTAAAACGAAATTGTTTATTAAATTTAATATTAAACAGTATTAGGCTAGAAAATACATCAATTGTCGAATTAGTAATTAGTTATAACCTATTATATCTACTTATTTTTCTTTCTTTAGTTAAATTTAATTAATTTATGATAGATATTTATTAATATGATAGATGAAGATCTTGATGAAGATGTTGATGAAACAATACAGCACTATGCAAGGAAGAAGAGAGAAACAACGAATTTCGGGGGACTTATTGCAGCTATTATTGTTATTATAATTGTTGTTTTTGCAGTGTATTACCTATTATATTGAACTGAAATCCCTAGCTGTGATCATATTCCTATCCTTTATTTATTAGGTTTTTTTAGTTGGATCCATTTATAATTAGTTTAGGAATCCCTTTATATATTTAAATTATCTATTATCACACTTTCCTGGTTGTTTTCGATTTTTTTCAATTAATAGCCTTATTTATTATTATTTTTAGAATTAAACATTTAACAAATTATGATCAATCATTCAAAAATTGAATTATTCTAAAATTAAATTAACCACCCAACGATCTTCTGAAACCGTTAATAACATCCTTGGCAGATTGTATTAGTGGATGTTTTACCTTTACTGGGGTTTCCATTTTATCTAATCTTTCTATTCTGAAATAAAGTGGTGGATGTGGATCCCATGCAAGCCACCTAAGGATATTCGATGACGATCTTTCCATCTGCAGACGGCTGAATCCAATTTTTCTTAGAGAATCTGCAAGTACTTTTGGTTGACCAATCTTTATTGCAGAAACGAGATCTGCCCTTGTTTCAAAGAATTTGGCAACAAAGAAGATAAGTGCCATAACCACTATTATGTAAACAATTGGATTTAATATAACCAGAGGGAAAAACAAGGTGAATCGAAGTATGAATTCACCGGATATTATAGAAAAGAGTACTATAGGATCTCTCCCTTTAAGATGTCCCATTTCATGTCCCAGTACACTCAATATCTCATCCTCTTCCAGCTCCACCAGAAGACCGGTTGTTATCATTACAAGACCTCTACTGGGACTGGGTCCTGTTGCCGCTGCATTGGGAACCATGGTATTGGAGATCACTATTTTTGGAATGGGCAGATCAAATTTTTCTGCTGCCGTCTTTACAATATTATACACATCAACCACCTTGACCAGCCGGCTTTCAGGTGTACATTTGAAACCATAATTCTCAAATATTGATTCTCCAATTTCACATGTAGGTTCCTGACCTACAGCAAGGGTTTTATCATAGATTTCTTTTTTCATCTGGACAACAACTTCCTTCCCAAATTTCTCCCTGAATTCTCTGAATTCATCAAGTGGAAGCTGATATTCCAATATATGCACATTAGGGTTTGATGGGGTTATCTTCCAGTTATTCCTGGTCGTATAAATCTTATCTGAAAGAAGAACTATTACAGCTTGAAAGCCGAGTATAGATATAACAGCAAATATCAGGCCTAACAACAAGAACAGAATAATATTTATCCCAAAAAAAAGTACATAAATGAAAAGCAGGTTACTGCCGAAAAGTCTATCTGAAAGTCTTTTTCTTGATGTAGGTGGTTGTTCTGGTATAATATCTTCACCTTCAACCCATGCGAAGTACATGGTAGATTGTCTAACATTTTCAAGGTAAAATTGAACAGCCAGTATAAGATATTCCTTTATAGATTTAACAAACTCTTCAGGGGTAAAATCATCAGATTTTAATTCCACTTTTATTGGGGACCCTGAATCCATCTTAACCTGAACATTCCAGCTTTTATCCAATTTTAAAGCTGTGAAATACAGGTTTAAACCATTTTCTTCCTTTATTTTTCTTATAAAACTAAAACTTTCAGGTTTAGGCATTAGATAATAGGTATATATAAATTCTAATATCTCATCCTTATGAGCTGGTGCCACAGCAGTATCTATTGTAAAATTTTGTACCTCAGACATTTTCACCAACATAAAACAATATATTAATTATTGTAATCAATTGATTAAATAATTTTAGATTCATTTTATCATTACAATATGAGCTCGTAACTATATTAATTGGATAATCNNATTATGGGAATATCTTTATATGGCTACTATCAATAATCTTAATAATCATATATTCTAATGGGCTCATAAGATTTAAGTATGGATATGGGTTTTTATTGAAAAAGTTAGGAGGTAAAAATTTGCTTCTCTTAATTAGTCCAATTAATACTGAAGAGGCACTTGAAGCTATCGAAGGCGGTGCCGATATAATAGATGTCAAAAATCCGAAGGAGGGATCCTTAGGTGCTAATTTCCCATGGGTGATCAAAAATATAAGGAAAATCACTCCCAAAGAGTTGCATGTGAGTGCCACCCTTGGAGACGTACCATATAAACCTGGAACAGTATCTTTAGCAGCAGCAGGAGCAGTAATTTCTGGTGCCGATTACATAAAAGTTGGGCTTTATGGAACTAAAAATTATAATGAAGCCCTGGACGTTATGGAAAATGTTGTGAAATCTGTTAAGGAATTTGATGAACACGCCCTTGTTGTTGCATCTGGATATGCTGATGCCCATAGAATTGGCGCTGTTGATCCAATGGAAATACCCAAAATAGCTGCAGATTCAGGTGCTGATCTTGCAATGGTTGATACAGCAGTTAAAGATGGTAAAACACTCTTTGATTTCATGGATAAGGATAAACTTCTGGAATTCAACGACAAAATACATGAGTATGGACTTAAATCAGCCCTTGCAGGTTCGGTTAAGAAAGAACAACTCCGATTATTATATGAAATAGGTTGTGATGTAGTTGGTATCAGAGGAGCAGCTTGCACTGGTGGCGACAGGAACAATGGAAGTATACACCACAGTGCCGTACTCGAATTGAAGAATCTGATAGAAAACTTTTAAAGTGTTAAAACCCAATATTTAAGAAATTTAAAAAAAGTTTCTTCAATTCAATTTATGAATCGGTAATGAATTTTGATATAATAATAAAGATTCAAAGCAAATAATTATTTGAACAACCTTATAAGGGTTGGAGGTATCTACATGTTCTCTGAAAAATTAAATAATGCACCAATGGGGTATACATTTGACGATTTCCTGATGCTACCATCAGTATCATCAGTTGAACCCAAGGACGTTGAAACTACGACCCAAATTTCAAGAAATCATAAAATTAACATCCCAATAATAAGCTCAGCAATGGACACAGTTACAGAAGCTGAAATGGCAATAGCTCTGGCACAAGAAGGAGGTTTAGGTGTGATACACCGAAATATGTCCATTAATGAGCAAATTAACGAAATAAAAAAGGTTAAAAGGTCAGGAGATCTTACCATACGTGATGTTATAACCATTGATCCAGAAGCTTCAATAAAAGAAGCCCAGGAAATTATGGACGAAGAAGAGATAAGTGGACTTCCAGTTGTACAGGAAGGGATTGTTGTTGGAATAATAAGCAGGAGAGATGTAAAACCTATTCTTAATTCTGATCCTCAAGGCAAGGTTATGGATATAATGACAGAGGATGTCGTTACAGTTTCCGAATCCACAACACCAGAAAAGGCCCTGGACATTGCATATGAAAACAAGGTTGAAAGGCTTCCAGTTGTAGAAGATGGTTTTATAGTAGGTATACTAACCATGAGGGATATTCTTGCACGTAAAAACTTCCCTAATGCTTCAAGAGATAAAAAGGGTAGATTTTTAGTTGCTGCTGCAACAGGCCCATTCGACCTTGAACGTGCCATAGCCCTTGACGATGCAGGAGCAGATATAATTGCAGTGGACTGTGCACACGCTCATAAACCAAGTATTGTTAAATTTACTAAGACTATGAATGAAAATATCGATGCTGATCTCCTTGTTGGAAACATTGCGACTAGTCAGGCAGCAGAAGATCTTATGGCAGCTGATATAGATGGTCTAAAGGTGGGGATAGGACCGGGATCCATATGTACGACAAGGATCATAGCCGGAGTTGGTGTTCCCCAGTTAACAGCAATATCAAGTGTTGCAGATGTTGCAAGGGAATATGAAGTTCCTGTAATTGCTGATGGGGGTATAAGATACTCTGGTGATGTAGCTAAAGCGCTTGCAGTAGGCGCCGATGCTGTTATGCTTGGAAGTTTGCTGGCTGGAACGCATGAATCACCTGGAGACATTGTTATAATGAACGGAAGAAAGTTTAAACAGTATCGTGGAATGGGTTCTCTTGGTGCAATGACAGGCGGAGTAGGTGCAGGAACTGATCGATACTTCCAGGAAGTTAAGGGTCCTATGAAACATGCAAAACTTGTGCCCGAAGGGGTTGAAGGAGTAGTTCCTTACAAAGGCCCAGCAAATGAAATTCTTTTCCAACTGATTGGTGGAATTAAGGCTTCAATGGGGTACTGTGGTGCTGATGGTATCAGAGACTTGCAGAAAAAGGCAAAATTTGTGAGAATAACATCTAGCGGGATGACAGAAAGCCACCCACACGATCTCATGATAATCAATGAAAGTCCCAACTACCCCACAACAAGGTTGATGTAAAGATGGTTTTTTTTCTTTTTTTATATTTT
>PMMV01000031.1 GCA_003162115.1 Methanobacterium sp. | reverse complement strand
TTTTGTTGGGCTGTATTTGACGTTGTTGGTTTCAATGGTTTCTTTTATTAATTTTGTGCTGTCTGCGTATGCTCTTATAAAATAACTGGTGCTTTTTGTGTTGGCGGGTACGATTAATTTGGTGTTTTGGTGGTTGCTGGCTCTTGGACCTAGGGAAGTTATGTATCTGTGTCCTATGTAGATGTTTTTGCTTGTTGTACTTTTTTTAAGGTAGTAATTTACATAAAAACCTGTTGTAGCGGTGTTTCCTTGGTTTTTAATGGTGTTTGAAACGGTTATTGTATGCCCTTTCACTCCTTTTGTGGGAGCTGTAACTTCTGTAACTATCAAATCTTTAACATGGGCAGCTGAAACCACATTATTTGTTGTTGAATTAACTGTGGCTGCTGATGCTGAACCACATATTAAAAATGCGGAAAAAAACACTATTGTAAGTATTATTAGATTGTTCTTCAAAAGAATCCCCCGTAATTATTAAGTATTATATCTTTAGTTTTTTTAATGTCGGGATACTTTTAGCAATTATAATCACAGTAATTTTTGCTAATGATACCGCCTCCGAAACCAGTCCTCAAAATACTTGTTGTAAATGAGGACTAGGATAATCTATAATTGATTTGAATCACTTATAAAGATTTTGCTTTAAACTCTTAAAAAAAACATTTATGAGTTCTGTTTTTAATTTAAAGCCTTCTTATATGGTATTGTTGGTTCTCTTTAAAGAAGATATATATCCGCTAGTATTTTAAGTTAATTATAAAATTATAAAGTCTATTTAGAAAAATACCTCCTATTAAATCTTATTTTCAGCTTATACTTTAAATTTGAATTTACTTAAAACTGTATTACACACTTTATTCCCATTAAAAAAGTTCAATAAATAAATAAATTGGATATGAATCAGTTTAAACATATGATGGTTAATTTCAGTATACATATATTAGTGGAAAAAATTTATACAGTTCATTATAATTTAGAAAGACTTTGGAAAAAAATCTTCAGAAAATAAAGATAAAATTTTTTTTACTGAAATAAGTAGTTATAATTATAATATTTTAAAATATTTTAAGAAGGCAATCATCTGATTAAATGAATTATTAACCTTACTCAAGTTCAAAGTTCCGTGTGTAGAAATAACTTCACATGTCACAGCAGGAATACCCCTTAAATTACTCACATCTTCCAATGCTCCAGGATATTCTGTTCCAGCTTTTTTATACATTATTAAATTTGATCCAGTTTTTTTGCTTATGTACCAAGCTATACTATAGCTTTTTGGGGTTGGAACCAGGGTCGAGAAAACACTTTTTTTACCTGGAACACCCCCTGGTTGGGTTGAATGGAAATCTCCAAGTGCATTTACGTGTAGCTTTGCTGCCAGATTAACAATGACGTTGGTGGGACTGCCATAGATATTAGCGATTTCATTTGGATTTTTTCCATGCCAGTAACGAAGTTTATGAGCTGTATTGTAAGGAATTACAAATGGCACAACATAAACAGTTCCTTTTATTGATTTACCATTAAGGTAATTTATTAGTTTCATGGCTGCTGCAGGGGCCGGTAACTCGTTACCATGCACTCCAGCCACTATTAATACTATTGGGCCTTTACCATTTCCAAACTTGATTAATGGTGTTCCATATTTTGCTTTTGAAATTATTTGTTTTGCTAGTACTGTTTTTTTAATGTAATTCATCAGTAAGGAATTCTTACTGATATCACCACCAGTAGCTTTGTTTATAATTGTTATCTTAGCTGTAGTAACAGGACTGGTTGAAACAGAATTAGCAGTGGTTATAGTAGTGGTATTATTAGCAGCGGATACTGGACTAGCAGATATTAAAAATAAACTAAGAAATATTAAAATCTTTTGAAACATGATCCACCTGTTCAGAAATACTTATGAATGATTTTTCTTTTTCATTACCTAAAAATATTTGGATATTTGATTTAATCAAATAATTGGAAATGATTAAAACTCATTAATAGTTTGTTTGGAAGTCTATATAGGCTGTTTCTAATGTTTCTAACATTTTTTTACCAATTTCTTCATAGTCCTCAAATCTTAAATTGGCCAATGAAACTCTCACAGACCAGCTGGGAGCATCAAATCCCGCTCCAGGTAATATGACAACGGATTCTTTATCTGCCAGTGCAAATACAAATGAAAGTGCATTGTACGATTTTATCATCCATTCAACAAATATGTCCCCATATCTATCCCTCGCCAGTTCAAGGAGGTCAATTACTGCGTAGTAGTTGGTTGCTGTTTTATCAAAATCTAATGGAAGGCCAAGGGATTTGAAGAGCACGTGCATACGTTTGTTAAGCGCTTTCTTGGTGCCTTCTATATAATTGACATTGTCTTCAATTATAAAAAACAGTGAAAATAGTGTCATTTGTATCTGTTGGGGTAACGATAATCCAGCAGTGTGTTTAAGGGCGACTGATCGGCTGTCAGCAACCATACGGTCTATGAACTTTATATTAACAGGATCAAGACTGATACTTTCGTACCTTTCTATCAACTGGTGTTGTTCCTTTTCTGGAAGTCTACTTAACATCCTGTCGATTTCATTATCTTCATATAAACAAACTACCCCTAACCTCCAACCTGTGCATCCCATATGTTTACTGAAAGAATATACACATATAGTGTTTGAGGGTATTTCAGCCATTATGGAACGAAAGTTCTCTACAAATGTTGCATAAACATCGTCTGTTATAATTATAAGATCAGGGTTGTCATTTTTAACTATATTTGCAATGCGTTGGACAGTTTCATCCCTTATGGACCTTGCCTGAGGGTTACCGGGATTGACTACAAAGAACGCTTTAATTGATGGATCTTTAAGTTTATCTATTTCAGAATCTGGATACTGCCAATCATCCTCTGCATCCGCTTCAATTTCAACTTCCACAAGTTCATAATCATTCAAGCGAGGTATTTCAAGGTAAGGGGTGAATATTGGTGAACCTATTGCTATTTTATCTCCCTTACTTATGAGTTTGTTCTCCATGAGGGAGTTAAAAACATATATTATTCCTCCTGTTCCCCCTTCTGTAGCAAAGAGATCGTATTTGCATTCTTTCTTTTCATTGTTGCACAAAAATTCTATTAAAAATGAATGCACAACCTTCTCTGCATGGGGTAGCATACGATCGGGTTCGGGATAAAAATCTCCAATAACTCCAGTTACCAATTCGTATACCCATGAGTCGGGTGTAAATCCTAATATATCTATTCCATAATCAACCGCGTTTTTTAAAAATTTTATCCCCGGTTCATCTGGATTTTTTAGCACATATTCCTTGAATCTTTCTGCTATTCCGGTTTTTTCAGGATGAAACCCTGTATGTATATATTCGCAGTTGCATTTCGATTCTTCTACAGCAAAATTGCCCAGAGTAAAAAAAGCTTGTCTAGGTGTGGTAGCTATCCAGTTAGGATTTCCACGACCTGCATTCAACAGTGTGTGGTCCCTGAAATTTCCTGCTATATTAGTCAGTGCAAACTGTACCTCAAATGGACTTAGTTCCATATAACTCTGTAATTCCTTGTAATCCATGTCTTCACCTATTTTTTAATATCACGCTTTAATTTGTGGTTTCCATTTAACCTGTTTGTTTCCATTGTTCCATGAACTCTAGGGTCATCATTTTAAATTGAAGTGCATCTGGATTATCAGGATCTTTTATTAATACCTCATCAAAACATTCCAGGGCTTCAGGGTACTGTTTATTGATTCCTAAAGTTACTCCCTTCTCCATCAATCCAAGAATGAAATTAGGATCCACATCCAAGGCATTGTCAAAGGCTTCTACTGCTTTTTGATACATTTCAAGTTCCTTGTAATTTAATCCAATCTGGTGCCATGCCCATGGATTCTCTGGTTCCATATCAATTATTGTTTTAAAAGTTTTTATGGACAATTTATATTTATGCATATGCTTCAAAGCCACTCCCTTATAGTTTAGAGCTTCGAGATTATTTTCGTTGATCTTTAAAGCTTCGTTGAAACATTTTAATGCTTCTTCTGGTTCTTCAAGGAATCCGAGGGATTGGCCTTTTTTTATAAGAGCATCTTCATTATCGGGTTTTAGTTTTAAAACATTTTCAAAACTTTCAAGTGCTTCCTTGTATTTTTCAAGCTCTAATAACATAATACCCATTAAAAGAAAGGCTTCGTAGTTTTCAGGGTCCATGAGCGTTACCATTTCAAAACATTTTATTGCTTCGTCTGTTCTTCCAAGAAACATTAATGATCTTCCCTTGAAGTACCATGCACCAATATTCTTTGGATCGATTTCAAGGGCACTGTTAAAGGAGTGCAGTGCTTCTTCAGGGTTATTCATATATTCCAATGAAATTCCCCTTAAAAACCATGCCTCATCATTTTCAGGTTCCAATTCAAGTACCTTGTCCAGACTTTCAATAGATTCCTGAAACTTCTCAATGGTTTGGAGAGTTCTTACTTTAAGAAACAGGGCAGGTAACAAAATTGGATTAATTTTTAATGCCTCATCACAGCATTTTATAGCATTTTCGAATTTTTCGAGACGTATCAGTACGCTTGCTTTGTTCATCCATGCATTGTGGTCTTTAGAGTTTAATTTCAGGGCTTTATCGAGGCATTCCAATGCTTTATCATGCATTTGCATGGTTAAAAATGTTGCTCCCTTGTTAGTCAAAGCTTCTGAAAAATCAGGTTTTAATTCGAGGGCTCTGTTGTAACATTTAATTTCTTCTTCATGNNACACCCCTTCTATACCATGCTTCTGTGTTCAATGGATTGATCTCAAGGGATCTGTCTAAACATTCAAGAGCATCTCCTAAATCGCCCATTGCTGAAAGTGTCTTTGCCTTCAAAAACCAAGCCCTATCATCATTGGGATCAATATCAATGGCATGATCAAAACAAATAATTGAATCTTCATAGCATTTTAAGAGTCCATATGTAACTCCTTTAGAGTTCCATGCTTCCACATATAAAGGATCTAATTCTAATGCATTATCAAAGGCTTTTAATGCTTCATTTGTTTTCCCAAGGCCTCCAAGAGCATTACCCTTCTTGAAGAAGATATCAGGATCATCCCTCTCAACTGTTAAAATTTCATCCAAGCATTCTAGAGCTTCAGAATATCTTTCAAGATTCAAAAGACAGTTAGATTTCTCTTTAAGTACCGATGTCCTATTATCTGTTTGATCAAGTATCAGGTCAAATATTTCCACAGCATCTTCAAACTTTCCCATAGACGACAGTAAAAATGCTTTGTTGTTTAGGAGTATCTCGTCTGATGGATTGATTTCCAACGCTTTGTTAAAACAGTCAAGAGATTCTTCATATCTCTCAGAAAGTAACATGGCCATACACATGTTGTCCAGTGCCCACACATAATCAGGTTCTAATTTTAAGGCCTTATCAAAACTTTTAATTGATTCATCAGCATTTCCGAGTCCCAGGTGGGCCATTCCCATCCGTGTCCATGTTTCAGGATCGTCAGGATCTTCTTTTAAGAGCTTTTCACAGGCTTTAACAATATTTTTAAATTCTTCTTCACTTACCTCGCGATGTTCTTCCACAAAACTGCCCTCCTGTTATAATATATATCATAGAAACTTCATGTAATTAATGTTGAGTATCAAATTTACATTCTTAAAAATATTCAAATGATAAATTATATTATAAAGAATCTGAAAATTAAATTATTTTTACCTTATTTTGATTTGAGAAATCTATATTGATTAGTAAAAATATATACTTTAAATAATTAGATAATTAAAACCCAATGAAAAGTTTTTAAGTGGGGAGATGAGTATGGCTGATGACAAGGAATTATCAAAAATAGAAGAGATGGCAGGTGAAATCCTGAAGAATCATAACGGTGTTTATCTCGATAAAAGATTATACACAGCCTTAAGAAAGGAGTTTCCAGATTTATCAAGAAAGGATTTTCAGCAGGTTCTGGAAAATGTCTTAAACAAAGGATATTCAATGCAACATGGGCTTATAAGACCTTTAACGGCTAATGAAGCTGAAAAACAGCTTCAGGAACATGAAAATGGCAAGAAATCAGGAAAAGGTGCTTCTGGTCGTCCAAGGCTCTCAAATAAACGTGGAATATAGAAATTTGATAATATAACCATTTATATTTCTTATACCATGATTTGATGTGTTATTTTTTATGACTTCTTTGAAATGGCCTCAAACTCATTTTCATATAGCATTATAAATTCGATTAACTTGTTAAATATATGTTTAACTGTATCAATATGGCTTTCAGATGATTCCTGTATGGATACCGTAACATAAACATCAACCTCGACTTGCTTTTTTTCTTTATTGTAAACCATTTCAAAATGACGAGTTGGCTTTAAAGGTCCCAATTTCCAGCTTACCAAACGACCAACCATTTCTTCACAGTTATCTTTGGATAGTTCATCGTCAAACAACTTTAATTCTCCTAGTAAAGTTATCCTCTGCCTTGTAATTTTAATGTTCTCTATTATCATCTAAAATTCCCCCATTAATACTTAATTGGTGTTTAACGATATTTCTTATAATTCTATATTATTATTGATCTTATTTAGTAATATTATTGTATCATCTTAAAAACTATTTTACAGTATTTTTGTTGTTTAAATTATTTTAATGATTCCAAAGAGCTAATCTCATTTTATATCGAAATATTTTTCATAAACTCTCACCATATAATCTATCGGATTTAATAAAAATTTAAGAAATATTTAATAAAAAAATGGGTTCGACGATGAAGCATATAAAAAAATCATCATTAGTTATAATAGCCATTTTGGTTGCAATTTTAGGATTAATTAGTCAAAACGCAATTGGAAACCTTTATAATTCACAATCCAGTATAAATTCTCAATCTGCAGGATCTGTTGTTTATGTGGAAAATGGAGTTACAGGTGTGGTTTCGATTACTGATCCATTTCTCAACAAAACAACAGATATTAATATTATATACGCACCATTAGATTCAGGTTCGGGTTTTATTGTTAACAGTAATGGTTATATTATAACGGCTTTCCACGTAGTTGGTGATCCACTTACACTACAGAATCAGATGACACTTAAACTAATGAACAGTACCGATGTACAAAATTATCTTGAAAAGGCTGCTGTAACTAGTTACCTAACAGACTACAATCCGCAACTTGGTTCAGAACTGGTCAACAATAATGTTTCAGGCAATCCTATGGTGATTCAATCTCAGCCAGATGCAAACACCACTACAGAACTGTTAATTCAACGAAATCTACTGAATGTGAAAAATTCTCAACAGCTTATAAAAGTCAAACTGCCCGGAACCAGTGGTGGAAATTCTGTAGATGCAAATCTGGTGGATGTAGGGGATCCTAACTCCGATGATGATGTGGCACTTTTAAAGATCAATACATTTTTCCAGAAACTCTCTTCATTATCTGTAAGCTCAAAAAGACCAAATATTGGAGAAAATATTCAGATATACGGATATCCTGTTATAAATGGTGGAATGTACTCTGACTTTAACCAGTCTACAATAAAACCATCCTCAACCTCAGGAATTCTAACATCAATAACACCTAATAATGGTACAGTCTATTATCAAACTAATGCTGTAACAACACATGGTTATAGTGGAGGCCCTGCTTTAGACTCCTCCAACAATGTACTCGGGATTATAATCTACAGTATAGAATCAAATAATCCAAATGCATCAACATCAAGTCTATTCCTCTCATCAGACTATATTATACAGATATGTAACAAAAACAACGTTCCCATCAACATCGTTTAAAAATATGATATTTAAAACGCCATATTATAAAATATAGTTAGAAATATTTAATAAATACTTCACAGATTAAAAATCAATTCATGCTAGGGGTAGAGTTTATGGAATCTCAATTAGAGGTAAAAATTACTGAAGAAGATGTGGTTGGTTTAATTGATAGTTTTACCAAGGTTCCATCAATTATACTTAAAAGAATGGTATCTGCAAATTTAAATGTTGTCAAATCTTTTGAAAATCAGATCCAAAACTATAAAAGCCAATTATCGGATGATGAAATTTTAAAAATTGAAAAAGTACTGGATATGCCGGTAACTGAGCTTCAGGAGATATTATACAATGCCTATGAGAGCACACATAAGAAACAATTGAAAATACTAGCAGATTCCAATGCTGGGCCTTTTATAGAAAAAAATCTCAGCCAACTAGAAAAAGTTTTGTTCTAATTCAAATAAAAATAATTTTAAAGTGGATGGCCTATTGGGAATATATATAATGGTGTTTCATTACTAGGCAGTTCAAATCGTTGGATTAACTGGTTTTCATTGAAAGAACCCAGTGAAACTGTAGCCAGACCCAGAGCTTCTGCTTGGAGGTATATATTTTCCCCTGCATGTCCTGCCTCAAGATCAACGAATCTGGTACTTAATGCTTTATCTGGATATTTATCTATCATCTTCTGATAATCTCCTGTGATAAGTATATCCAGTTGGGCTTGCTTAACCCAAGGCTGTCCATTGGCAATTCCTGCTAGATCGCTCCTTAAATCACCATTCATATACATTTCCAGTGTGTTATTAGATGGCACATAATGATATACCCCTTCTTGAAGTCCTGATACATTAGGACCTGCAATAACATATACTTCAAGAGGATAAACCTGGCCAGCTGATGGGGCCGCTCTTAAATTGTTTTGTGTATCTGTAATCCCCTGAGCAGCCCATAAAATCTGGGAAACATTTGCTAAGGTAACTGATTGATTAGAATATTGTCTAACCGAACGTCTGTTCTTTATGGCTGCTTCTACAGAGAGATTTCCTGTTAAAGCAGGAGTAGGAAGGGAAATATAACTGATTATTTGTCGAGTAGTATAAACAGTTTTATTTGATTCTGAAAAATAGTATGCACTCACAACTCCTATAAAAATTATAATAAGGATTATTAAGACCAATTTCTGCTTTCTTTCCATTTTTCTCTGTATTTACTATTAATAACATTAATATATTAAATTTTACTTATTGTGATCAAAATTTATTTATTCAACACAGACCAATGTATATTATTATATGGCATACGATATTGTTTTAATTGGTTCTATTTTCATAATTTTATACATTTTTAGCTATGCTCTTTACAGAAGGAATATAATTGAAAAGAAATTACACTCGAAAATTTGGAATATAATATTTTTAACGAGTTTTTTAATCACTTTTTGTATGGGAATTCTAGAGGCGGNNTTTAATATTTCAATAGGTCCTGACCTTATTTTCTGGCATGGAGAGTTAGGTATAATTTTCTTTGTAGTTCTTCTGTTTCACCTACAAAGCAATAGTACTTCGTTTAGAAAATTACTATCAGGTAAGCCTAGTAATAAAAATTAAAAAAATAAATTAGGAAAAACTATGATAAGACAATATAATTTACTTCCAATAATAATTTTTCTTCTAATTCTTTACTTTTTATCTTATTTTCTTTATAAAGACGGAACTATAACCCATAGAACTTATAAACTCATATGGATCATAGTACTTATTGCAAGTTCATTGATTGTGGGTATTATAGGAATTTTAATGGAGATTTTTATCAACCTTCAGCTGTTACCAATTGATACAAGTCTTATTTTCTGGCATGTTGAAGCAGGAATTTTAGCTACAGTTACAGGTTTTTTTCATCTACATATCTACTGGAAAAAATTCAAGAATATTTTTCTGTAAAAAAAAATGTAGGGTAAAATATTCTTATATTGGCTCTACAGTTACTAGATTTAGGTGAGTCATATAGGCTGCTTCCTGATATCCCGGAGGATAACAAGTGATTAGTGTTAGGTTAAAGCTTCCTGCTGGGAATTGTATAGGATTGGTCTTGTAATCAGCTTTTATATCTCCATTGCTTGTAACGGAGTACACATATTTTTTTTGTGTTAGATAATCTGTTATAATTACTTGATCACCGGCTTTAAGCTGATTTATATTATCAAAAGGTGCTGAATACCTCGTATGATGTCCTAAAAGACCTACTGTACCGTTTTGTCCTGGGTAAAAACTTGTTGATACATGGTAGACAGATCCATAATGATTTACAGTATCTGTACTAATATTCCAGTTTAATCCTAATGTTGGAAATGAAACCTGTCCCATTACAACTGTGTTAGGAACAGTTGCATCTTTAATTGTTAAATTTTGAGTTAAAGCCCTAATCTCAGGACTGTTTTGATTTAAATTCAGATTGGTTGTNNTTATCTTTCATCTGATAAACGTTATTTTCAGCCTTATTCCCGTTTAGATCGATTGATTGGTGTGATATGAATTTAAAACCCGACTGATTACCTGGGATACTCAATGTAAAGTTTTCGGATGGTTTATATCCGTCAGGAATTAGTTGTCTGTTTACAGTAACATTTAAATTAGCCCCCGGATCTGTAAATGCAACAATTTGGGAATCTCTTGTCTGGTTCACAGTCACCCAAGTACTGGGGTAGTTAAAAGATATTTCATCCTTCTGGAATTGGTTGGTTTTTATTTCTTTCCCAGAGAAAACTACAGCTGTAAATACAAGACCCAGCATAAGAACAATAAGACCTACAATTAGATAGTTAAATTGAAATTTCATCAAATGAATTTCCTCCAATATCAAATATTTTAATTTCTTAATTATTAATTCATAAATCCTTGAATTATCCTTTAAAATGTAATAATGACTTGAATAAACATAAATTTTATAATCATTGCATTGTTTTTTCATGTAATGTAACATCATTTATACTTGTCTTCTTTAATACGTAAAACTGAGAAAGTAATAAATTTAATTATAAAAATAGCTAATATAATTTACCATTGTCTTTATTTTGTAAAAAAGAACTACATGCAGAAATTTATTTAATATTTTTGACTGTTATGGTGAAATAGAATGTTGAACGGTTTGCTACAATGATTTTACCCAGATTCGTCCCCCATGTCTATTTATTCTAATTTTTAGTGGCTTTGGTATTTATTTTTAGAAAAATATGAAAATTTCTATTGGAGTATCGTTACTAATGAGATGGTAATAAAACATTATTATATTATCAAATATGATTAATAAAATGTTTATGATGTTTTACTAAAAAAATTTTTAAAAAAATTATGCCAAAATTCAGATTATAACTAGGATTTTGAAAAATTAACTCATTTATGTTTTTCTTCTATATATTTATTAGTTTTCTTTTCTAATCCCTTTTCCTTCTCTTCTATATCCATAAGTAATTTATTAAGCTTTTCATACTCTTTCTTTGCTTCATGACTATTAAGTTGTTCATTCGATTCACTATTTGGATGTTCTTCTAGGTGAGTTGAATTAGATACAATTTTCTTTCTATTAAATTTTTCATCCTTATTCTTTGGTAAAACTATTTCATCCATCATGCATTTGGATTCTAGGTCACCTTCAATCTCTTTGTTTCCCAATGGTTTGGTGAGGAATTGAACCTTTTCATGTGTTTTCTTAACTCTTCTCCAATGTATAAGGATAACTATGAGTCCAATAGCTGCTATGGCCATTATTAAAATATAAACTACATTTTGGTCAATTAACATATTACACAATAATTTTAAAGTCTCGATTTAAAGTATTTATTCCCGAATGATGCCCTACTTTATACCCAATTTAATAATTTTTTTTATTTTCTATTAATGGAATTACATTTATCAATTAAAGGAATTTTTGAAATATAAGGATTATAAATTAATTCCATAACTAACTAACTTAAATTACAGAACAAAATAAAATTCAAGACATGGAGTAAATGTGATTAGTAACAGGTTTTTTTGTGATAATAATCACCAAATCTTTATAAAAAGCATGTATTTTTAATAAAAATCCATTAGAATTGCGGTGTATTTAAATATAGTGGAGTATTAATTATTACATGGTGATTAATATGAGTGAACTACCAATAGCCCCAATAGGAAGAATAATAAAAAATGCCGGCGGACTAAGAGTCGGTGAGGATTCAGAAGAAGCTTTAAGACAAATTTTAGAACAATATGGGGATGATATCTCCAGACAGGCACTTTTACTTGCAAAACATGCCGGAAGAGTTACTGTTAAAGCATCAGATATTGAACTGGCTGTTAAAGAAATTGAATAAATAATTTATTATTTTTTTTATTCAATTTTTGAATTTCCATAATACTTTTATACAATAGCATCAACTACTAAATAGCTTATTCTGATTTGAACGTATGGCTGTTTGAATAGCGTTTTGAATTTCTATATTGTCAAATGGTTTTTTAATGAATCCAGCGGGTTCGGTTAATTTCGCCCTTTCATAGATACTATTGTCATAACTACCTGTTACGTAAATAATAGGGATATTATATTGCTTAAGTATTTGTTGGGCTGTTTCAATCCCATCTATATCTCCATTTAGTAATATATCCATTAAAACCAGATCAGGATTATTTTCTCCAGTTTTATTTATAGCATCTTTCCCATTAACGGCAATATCTGATACATAATATCCCAAATTTTCTAATCGCATTTTTAAATCTATTGCTATTATGATTTCATCTTCCACAATTAAAATTTTTGAGCTCACCGTTCTAACACACCCTATTAATATAAAATATTGGTCATGTTTAATAATATAGAAATAACTTCATATTAAAGTTTTAAATTATTTTTGTGAATTGTTGACAATATCAATGATAGAATTATAGTTAAATATCATGTAAGATCAATAATTTCATATTAAAAATTGTCAAAATTTATAAAAAGAATAATTTATATCAAAATAGATTATTATATTACCTATATAATAGAATCAGTTAAAAGTAGAATGTCAAAATAATCAGTTTTCAATTTAAAGGGTTTTCTGTTAGTATCAACCTTCAAAGTTATTGAACTTTTTTAAAAAAAATAAATGAAAGTTATTTTTCCAGGTTTCAGGGTTTTTGTCGGGCTTTTTATTGTTGTCTCGGGATTCGATCTCTGGATGAAGACATTGAATCAAAATTTTATAATTGTTCTAAAATGAGATGTGATTATACTTTTTTATTTGGTTGGGTCTAAATAGTATGAAAACGATTATGATGATTCTTATAACCACTAAATATATCTGTTAAGGAGTTTATAATATACATTAGGGGTACAATGTTAAAAACAAATGATATCCAAATAAACAAAATCAAACTTGAAGCTACTGAAATATCCGTTGCATTAGAAGATACTGGAGTCAATCCTGAACAATATATTTTTTTAAAAGATCGTTTAGATAGTTACAAATTTTATATAAATAGTGAATATTCTATTAAATCTGAAATACAATATAATGAATCCTTACAACTGGTATCAATTGCGATAAATATAATAATTCCTGATCGATACATACCAAATGACCCTATTAAAGCCAACGAAATAATAATGGATCCTGTAGATACATTTCAAATATTCTATGATACACAAAATGAAATATATGATAGAAAATATAGAAATATTTAGTTTTTAACATTATTGGGGTATGGTGAAGTAGAAAGTTGAACCTTTTCCTGGTTCTGATTCTGCCCAGATCTTTCCACCTTGTTGATGAACAATTTTTTGGGCAATTGTTAGTCCAATTCCAGTTCCCATATATTATTCATTGGTATGGAGTCGTTGGAATATGATAAATATTCTTTCCAAGTGTTCAGAGGACATTCCAATTCCATTATCTTTAATACTAAAGAGATATTGGTTTTTTCTTTGGTTGCTGAAATGTGTATTTTAGGAGTTTCTTGGCTGTGGTATTTAATTGTGTTTCCTATGAGGTTTTGGAATAGCTGAACTTTTAATTGTTTGTTCCCATTAATTGTTGGTTAATGGATCATGGGTGATAATTGCATTATTTTCTTCTATTGGAACTTTCAAGTTTATTAATGCTTCCTCCAAAACGTGTTCAAAATTAATTAGAGTAACTTCGCTTTTATTCCTGTTGCAGCAGCAAAACTTAATTCAATAAATGAGTCAGACATTGACAACCTGATCGCTTTTTCAAACATGGATCAGGGCGATGTTCAGAATTACTTCAACTCTCCAGTAGTGATTGATCAAAATGATATGTACCCAATTAAAAACTATGGATCAGCACTGGCCCCATTTTTTATACCAATATCATATGGATAGGAAGCTTAATTTCAGTGGCAATGATAAGTATGAGGGTCAGATCGCCAAAGACCTTCAATGCTGAAAGTATATACATTGAAAGAATGGGATTGTTCTTAATTATAGGATTTTTCCAAGCATTAATCGTTGCAGTTGGATCCATTTTATTGAATGTACAGATGACATCCGATATACTATTTCTATTTACCACGTTGTTTATAGGACTATGTTAAATGATAATTGTGTATTCCCTTACATCCACCTTGGGTAATGCTGGTAAAAGTCTTGCAATAGTTATCCTTGTATTTCAGATCACGGCAACAGGTGGAACATTCCCTCTACAAATTTTACCTCCCGCTTTCCAAGCAATACACCCATATCTTCCTGTAACGTATGGTATAGGGGCATTGAGGGAAGTTATTGGTGGAGTTATCTGGAGCAGTTACTGGTTCAAAATACTGATACTGGGACTTTTCGCACTGATATTCTTCATTATCAGCCTGTTTATCAAATAAAAGATGAATAAACGTGCACATCTAATGGAAGACAAGTTAAAAGAAAGCGGATTATTCTAAACAATCCACTACTTTTATTAATTTTTTAATAAATATTAAATAAAAAAAATCTTATTAGTTGTAGATCAAATTTTTAACAAGTTCAAACTGTATTCTAACCAGAGTTGGGATTATAGAATGGTAAAATTTTAGGAAAAAAATGAGAATAGCATTTTTTTTATTTTTTATGGTGTTATCAAAAGTTGAATTTAGAATTTCAAAAAAAATAAGAATATGGTTATTTATTTAATCAACTAAGTGAGGAAACAATGTTTTGGCACTTACCATCCAGCACATTCACTATTCTTTCTGCCATGTTTCCTACATAAGGTTCGTGTGTGACCATGACCAGAGTAACATTCTCTTTTGCGTGAAGATCCTTAAGCAGGTTAAGTATAACCTCCCCTGTTTTAGAATCTAAAGAACCTGTAGGTTCATCAGCCAGTATGATGGAAGGATGGTTTACCAAAGCCCTGGCAATTGCAACCCTTTGTCTCTCTCCACCGGATAGTTTGGTTGGCTTCTGGTCTATCTTATCCTCAAGATCAACTGCTTTTAGAAGTTCCAGAGCCCTTTCCCTCATTTCAGTTGATGATGCATTGGTTTCAAACATGGGTATCTGAACGTTCTCGATCACACTGAGGTTTGGTATCAAGTTGTGCATCTGGAAGACGAATCCAATTTCCTTCGACCTAAATTTATTGAGCTTTTTGGTCTTCATCAGGTCTATCCCAGCAACCATAATCGAACCTTCGTTTGCGGTATCTAGAGCACCTATCATATTCAGAAGTGAAGATTTTCCAGAACCAGAAGGCCCCATTATGGATATAAATTCTCCCTTTTTCACTTCGAGATCCATACCGTTTAAAGCTTTTATTTTCCCGTTATCATAACTCTTTTTAAGGCCTTTGATCTCTATGATGTTCTCAGTGTTATTCATAACGCAGAGCCTCCGTTGGTGATAGTCTTGAAGCCCTGTATGCGGGATATAAACCTCCAAACACACCCACAAGGAAGGCAACTAAGAATGCCCTCAGGAATATATCGTATGAGAATGAAGGTGTAATAATTCCACCTACAGATGGGCTGAGTGTAAGTATGAGTTCCACACCTACCACGGCTATTATTGTTCCAACAACAAAGGCGATGAGTGTAAGTACAATTGATTCACCAAGTATCATACCAAGTATTCTACGGTCTGTCCATCCTACAGCTTTTAAAACTCCAATTTCCCTTGTCCTCTCATAAACCGACATTATCATAGTATTTATGACTCCAACCGCTCCTATAAATATAGCTAATAGAGAAATTGCCCAACTGGCTGTGTCTATAAAGCTTAATCCCTGATTAATTCTGTTGGCTTGATCTGCCGCTGTAGTTGTTGTTAGTTGGTTGGGATAGGCATTGTCTATTTCATTGCTTACTGTGGTAACATTTGCATTGTCAGTTACTTTTACAAGTACGTCGCTGACCTTATTTTGGTTACTTGTGAGATTTTGTAAATTTGCTAGTGGCATCATAATTCCAGCATCTGTTAAGAAGCTTCCTGTTTCAAAGGTTCCAACGATTGTGAAGTTCTGACCATATAGATCTATTGTGTCTCCAACTGTCTTGTTAAGATCTTGGGCAACTGTTTTACCCATTATTACTTGATTTGTACTGCTGTTAGTGAAAACTGTTCCGTTTAAACTATCAATACCAAGTAAACTTAATTTACTTGAGTCGATACCTGTGATTGAGAGACCCCCACCGGGACCTGCGAAACCGCCTTGAGAACTATTCGAACTCGTTGTGGCTATAGATGTAGAGGTGTTACTTGCCCTCAAGATACCTGTAGTATCTTTAACACCGCTTAAATTTAGTATATCTGCTGCAGTAGATTCATTAATAGTTCCTCCTGATTCAAAACTATTTGAACCAGCTTGAACAACCGTTATTTCGGCCGCACCTGCCTTTAGCGTGCTCTGTGTTGAGTTTTTAAGGCCTCCTGTAACCATTCCCAGGGCTACGATGACCATTATCCCAATTGCTATTCCAACGATAGCAAGGGCACTTCTTGTTTTGTTTCTGAATGGATTTTTTACCACCAGCGATAAAAATGACATAATTTCTCTTTTTTCACAACCTTTTATAATATCTATGCACAATTTTCACCCAAATTTCACATAAATCTATTAAATCGAATCTTTTTTATAAGTCGAAAGTATGCATATTTATATATTTATTAATTTATTCAATTATTTTCGATACCTTTAATTATATATGTTTAAAATAGGATTTTAATTCATTGTATTTTATATGTAATATAGTTGTTTTAAATAATAAAAAAAAAAAATTTTTTTTTATGCAATTTTCACTCTGATCTTTTCTTCTTGAAGCTTCGGAAGTTCAACTGTCAAAACAGAGTTTAAAAATTTTGCAGAAGCCTTTTTAACTTCTATTTTTACTGGAAGTGGTATGGTTCGACTACTTTCACCGTAGTTTCTTTCTCTTTTAATAAAATCCAGATTTTCATCTGATTCTTCAAATTTTGCTACGATCTCAATGGAATCTTCTGTAATGTTTACCGATATATCTTCTTTTTTTACAAGAGGAAGGTCTGCTTTTATTATTATACTGTCTTCCGTGTTAATAACGTCTGTTAGGGGTTTGTCAACAGAAGTATAATCTGATATGGTTTTCCCGAAATCTTCCTGTTTATCTTTTAAAGTGCTTATAAACTCTTTTATTTTCTTTTCTGCTTGTTTCCTAGTTTTCTCAGCATTCCCTTTAAACTCTTCAGTTTTATCCGATGCACTTTCTTTTATTTCAGATGTTTTATTGGATGCACTTTCTTTTATTTCAGATGTTTTCATGAGAGCACTATCTTTAGCATCTGCTGTCTTCTTTAGAGCTCCTTTTTTAACTTCAATGGCTTTATTTTTCGCTTGTAATGTTTTTTTCTTTACTTCGTCCTTTACGACATCTTGGTTATCTGTCATACAGTTCACCTCTTTTTTTTACTCTCAACTTGTATATGTTCCAAAATGAATTTAAGTTTTCGATTTTTTTTAAAATAGTTTTTAGAAAAAAATTTTATTTTTCAATGGCATAAAAGTTTAATAAAATAAATGATTTTATAATGGTTTATATTTCAGATTCAATTAATTATCGATTTATTTATATAGTATTAAAATAATGTTATAGTAACCATTATTAACTAAAAGTTAATTCGTAGATTAAACCACTTTAATATAATAATTTATTATTTAAAATCAAAAGAGGCGATATAAATGTCTAAATTTAATTATAAATATCAAGATTATCTTAGAAATAGTGTTCCAAACTTAGGACCACTTTACACTTCCTTTGTAGTTGCCCTGGAAATTCAGATGGAAGATTTAAATTTATTTGATTCGATCTGTGAACCATCAGAAGTAATGGCAGAGATTGGATGAATATCTACTCAAAACTCATTAAAAATTTAACTTAATATTTTTTTTATTATTCTCTTTATTAACCCATTATTAATCAAAGTATAAAGTTTATAATATTTCATGGAATAAACTTCTAAAGTCCTCTTATAACACTCTATTTCAAATTATTCAGCCAAAATCATGTTTTATATTACGATTTAATCAAAATTAAGTCATAGATATTTAAAAATTTGATTATATAATCATGATGATGAATAACCAAAATTAAATAATAAATATGATTAAATTAAGAGTATATAACAGATTAGGAACACATTTACTCAGAACGGGGGTTTTATGAGTGAAAGATTTGTGGATGGAACTCTATGAAGATCTTATAGATTACGTTCTTTACAGATTTCAGGTAAATACACGAAATTACAGGGTTCTTTTATTATCTGACCATGAATTTGAGATTTTTAATTATGAATGTGATGTTATTAAATCTTTTTATTATATGATGACACTAAATAGCGATTTTGGGTTTAACAGATACAGGAATGAATACTATGAAATGGTCACCAAGGAATATGGTGAGTTTTTTTATCAAAGTGAGGATGATTCATATATATCTGCAGCATTAATTCATATCAACAAAGTTTATAATACAATTGCACCGGTATATGATGCTATTGAAATTTTAAACAACAATAGAGGTACTGATAAAGATGTGACATTCCTACACTCTATTCTAACAGAAAATTCTGAATATGAATATCTGGTACTTCTTAGAGAAAAAAGACATCAAGATCTACTTGATGATGATCTGGAGGATACAAAAATCTACTTCGATATTATACATGAGGCGTTACACATAGTAGAACATGAAAAACCACCGGTATGGTGGAAAATTTGGAATAAAAAACATAAAAGCTTTGAAGAGATGGATGAAATAACCGGCCAGCTATACAAAGAATGGATAATGGAAAAGTAGAAAATAAATTTATTAAAAAATTGGTCAACACATAAAAAATCCAACAAACCTTGAATAAATTTCAAAAAGAATTTTAAACCGTTAAATAACTTATTTAAAAAAACTATAGAATAATTTGGGTTCAATATATATAATAATAAACTAAATATCTTTAATTTGATTTAAATTTATTTATAAACTTTTATCCACTTATTCAACCTATTTTTAATCTAAATTCTAAATATTTGAACATTTATATTATAGTAACTTTTTTATCTTACAACTTACATAATCTAATTAAATCAAATTAATAATCAGGATTCCAATAAAAAATTATCATATGAAATTTTAATTTTTGAAAATTAAATACCAATAAGTATATATGCTATCGAAACATATATTAGATAGAACAGAAAAGAGGAAAAATTTGATCTATTTTTAGGTGTTCTAATTTTTATAATTTTACAATAAACCGTTTTAAATATTTAAATTGCAATTAATTAAGGATTAAATTTGTTAAAAACATAATTAAGAATGTTAATGATGCCGAAATATGCACATAAATAATTATAAATTTTTTAGAAATTGATTCTTTAAATTAATCTAAATGGCATTAAATAAACTATTAGACTATTAAGGTGGATTTTTAAATGCCCATCATTGTCTGAAGTAGAAAAATTATATAATATATTATCGGAGGGCAGAATATGCTAAGCGATCCAATAGTTCAGGAAATATTAATGGATATTACTAACGATGAAAAGAGCAGTGTTCCAATCATAGAATGTATTTTAAAGGGTAAAACATTTGATGAAGAAATTGCTGAAGAAACCGAATTAAGGTTGAATATCGTAAGAAAAGTTCTATATAAATTATACGATGCAGGAATAGCAAGTTATAAAAGAAGTAGAGATCCAGAAACCAACTGGTACATTTACAGCTGGAAATTTGACCAAGATAAAGTATTTGAAATTATTAGCAAAAAATATGAGAAATTTTCTGAAGAGATTGAAAAATCTCTCGAGTACGAAGAAGAGAACATGTTCTTTGCCTGCAAAGACAATGGTCACAGATACAAATTTGATGAAGCAACTGAAAACAACTTTACATGTCCAAAATGTGGTGAATCACTCGAATATCAGGACAACTCAAACATAATAATTGAATTGAAACAGATGATGAAAAAGAATGACCAGGCATAATATTTTATTCAAAAGAATAAAATTCTGATTTTCAATTCTGATTCTAAAGATACTGCTAAAGGGATTACTTCCTTTCTATTAAATAAATAATAATCAACTGGAGATGATTGATATTTTATTAAAAAATGAATTAAAGAGTTTAAATAACGATCTCATTTTAAGAGCTCGTGAAGGTAAATGCGGGGAAATTAACATACATGAAATGTTAAAGGCTGTAAGTGTGCTCAATAGCTCCAGCGCAGGACAAGCATATCTATTGGACCATCAGGGTGATGAAAAATTCGATGACCTTCTGAAAATGCTAAACGAAATTACCAGTGACATGAGAAATGGAAAGATGAACATTACAGATATAACAACCAAATACACCGAAAAAATCCCTCAAATTGAAGAAGAAATCCCTCAAATTGAAAATTAATATTTTCTTTTCTAAAATATCTTTCTTTACTATAAATAAAATTTTATTAATACATGATAGATTTTTCTAATTATTTTATAAATCATTTTTTTTAAATATTATACGTCACAATAGTTCTTTGCTTAGAACATTCGATTACTTATTATTTTTTGATTTTATTCCAATAAAATATTCTAGTTCAAATTTAAGGAATATGAGAAATTGATTATATTATAATCTTATATTCTAAAAATTACATTAACTACGATTTATACACTTTTATGTTTCCTGCAAGGTAGTTATTGGTTTCATTAGATTCTGTCACCGTTTTATGGGCGTCAACATAAGCTGCCACATAGTAATCGCTTGCTTTTATACCTTTGGGTAATGTTATTGTTATTTTCTTATGTTTAATAGCACCGGAACCGAGTCCTGAGTAATGGTACCCTCCAACATATGTATTTTTTGTTGAATTCTTCTTCTTAATGTAATAATGCACATAGAAACTTTTAGTTGAAAGGATTCCTGTATTCTTGATGGTATTGGACACAATTAATGTTCGTAATCCCTTTAAATTAGCTGAGATTTCTGTTATTATCAGATCACGATATGAGGTGTGGACACTAATTTTAGATGAGCTGATTTTATAATTGTTATTCTCATTGGTTTCAGGAACTGTTTGATCGGCATCTGCCGAGGCTAGGATATAATAACTACCAGAATTAATTTTTATTGGTAGTTGTAATTTTGTGATTTGGTGTTTGCTGGCAAGTCCATCTAGGCTTTCAATAAAACTTTGTCCTATGTAGATATTAGTACTGGTCAAACTCTTTTTAAGGTAATAATTCACATAAAAACTACTCGAAGTCTCGTTAACAATGTTTGATATTGTATTGGATACTGAAATTTTACTGCCACTGTATCCTTTTGCAGGTGCTGTAACTTCACTTACTATCAAATCTGATTGGAAAGGATTTTTAGATCTGTCGCCATCATACCAAGCTTCGGCTGCTGTATCATTATATGGTGTGGTTTGCATAACCGTTGGGAATTGACCAAGCCAATTTCCTACAAAGGCAGAATATCCATTATTATTTCTCCATACAGCAGTGTTTTTGTAAATATTTGATTTAACAATATTTTCATACGCGCTTTGTTTGTTGGCTTGACTGAAATTTTTAGCTCCATTAAAAAACTTTTCAACTAAATCTAATCCTGCTCCATCCCATGCTGTAGCATAATAATTTGCACCGGCGCCTCTGAACATTTTAGCAAAGTTGTATATTGTTGATATTGGATTGGAAACTTGTTTATCATCAACCCATCCAGTTGAAAAACATGCCTGAAGTAGAATTACTGGAATGTTCTGTTTTACGGGTGCGGTAAATAGTTGACCATTCCATCCTTCTCTCATCTGGTTTCCAATACCCCATATGAAATCATTGGAACCAACCAATGCAAATGGAGCGGTTGCTGAGCCTCCATTCATATTATAATTACCCGTTTCAAATCCGCCATGTCCGGCATATATAATTGCATCTGCACCGTACATACCTTTCAATATATTTTTGGTAGTTGCATTATCCTTATAAAGTTCAACTACTGAATATCCCTTTGATTTCAGGAAATTAGCAATGCTCAATGCTTCGCTATATGACTGCGGGATGTCACTATTGGAATCACCTATAATCAATATGTGAGCCTCTGAATAAGGCATAAAACTACATATGAATGTTAATGCTACTGCTGTAACTAATAATGTCTTCAAAATATTTTTTTGATTCAAGTCATACACCCATTGTAAATTTTGTAAAGAACAAATATGCTTTAAAATTCCAGTTTATTTTCATTCATGGTCGTATTATTCATAGCTGTGTTCACAGGAATATATATTTATGTATAATTCCTGTGAGAACAGTCACTAGAAACTGGACTTAAAGCTGTTAAAATTATATTTAAGGCCAAACTCTGTAAAATAGTAGATTAACAGGATGAATTAAATATTTAAAATCCACTATATTTAATGTGTGGTTTAAAATCGTGTTAAATAATGTTTTTTATATATATTTGATCATAAAAAATCATCAAGAATGTATATAAGTGTGAGAATTAGATGAAATTTTAAAAGAATATATATTGGAATTATTTAAGTATTTGACCTTTAGACAGGCAGGCCATTTACTAAATTTATCTTTGCAGCCCAAGCAATTAATCTTGATAAAATACTTGGATTTTTAGGTTGTAATTCTGGATGAGGTCCACTTAAGACAGTTCTTCCTTTACCGTATGTATCACCTACAATGGCGCCGTAATTTTTGTATCCAATAGTATTGTCTGTATAGGTAGCAAATTTTACTATACTACCTCCATGAGCATACATGGCAGGCCCATTGTAGTGGGCTAGGGTAACTACACCGTTAATGCCGAATAAATTACTCCCAGAGCTGGTTATGCTGATCTTCAGATTTCCTTCGTGTGTTACGTGTTTACAGTAAACATGCGGTGCAACTCCCCAGCCATTATACATTCCAGATACGTGCTTCGAACCAGAATAGGCTCCTGCACAAATTCCTAAATATCCATGACCGCTGGAAACATATCTCCTTATTAGAGAACCGCTTATGGTATGAATATATTTAATGCCACTGATACCACCAGGCATGACCAATACATTAAATTTGAAGAGGTTAGATGATCTAATTTTTTTAGTTGTTGAATATGAGAAACGATAACCTGGAACTAGATTGTTACTGTTAGCATACTTCAATCCTGTTTCAACCCCAACAACACAGCTAGTTATAGCTCCATGTCCATTATATATCAACACTTTAATGGTTTTTGGTGAACTGGAAACACTTTTAGAAATGGAAATGGAACTGGCTTTTGCGATGGTTCCTGTGGTTTTGGTGCCCTGATAATTGTTTAAGGTCGAATTAGTATTTGTATTTGTACCAACAGTCGCTGCAGAAACGCCGTACACACTTAAACTGAGTGTCAATCCAAAAATTAAAAAGATCATAACTAAATATTTTTTAATGATTAATCCCTCCAAAGATAATTTGAGTAAATTTTATAAATTATCATGTTATGATATCATCAAATTTTAATTGGAATATGACGAATATTCTAACTAATTCTGGAAATATTTTAGTTATTAGACATTATTAATGTTTTGAATTAATTTTTATAGAAATTTCTTTTTATGAACTGATATAATAAAAAAAATATTATATAATGTTTTTATTTTTTTTATTGAAGTTTTCTTTAATAACTTATGTGCAAATAAATATAAAAAAAGAAAAGTAATGAGATTATAGAGAATTTAAAATAATACTCACATTTATTTTGTTTCTGTCCACTTTGCTGCTTTATCCAATTCTTTGATCAAAGGGGATAAAATTACAGCGACTTCTGGGAATAAATCTAAAATTCCGATGCTATATCAGTATTTACTCCATATAAAGCTTCTAATTACCTCATGAAGTGCTCAAATAAGCAGTTAATTTAATTTTAAATAAATTAAAAAGAATAAATTTTATCATGTTTTAAACAAATAATAAATCAGTTATAATTAAACAAATAGAACTTAAATATTTTTTAATAGATAATAATTAATCGAAGTTAAAATGGGATTAAAATGTTTGGTCTAACTAAAAAACAATTTTTAAAAAGGAGTAGTAAGTGTCTGGATGAAATAGGTAAACAAGCACTTTTGATGAGGGTATTAGTAGAAGATGAAATTAATGGGACCATAGATAAAAAAGAGGCATATAACAAGATAAAACATATTTTAAAAGAGGTTGAGAGAATATTCTTTGATTATGAAGATCTAAATTCTCCACCAGAGTGTGTATCTCTACATTTAAAGATTTTAAACTGTTTAATTATATTACAGGATGCAGTAGCAGCTAACTACGATTATATAAATGTACCTTCAGAAGAAAAAGCAGTTACTGCCAATGAGAAATTGGAGAAATCCAAGGTCTTTCTTGAAAGATTCAGAAGTGAGTTCAGGCCATTAACCCTTGAACTGGATAACTACCTAAAAAAATGATAGATCANNATTACATTGAAATATTAGGTATCAGTTATTAATATATTTTTCCAAATAAAAATTATTTATAAAAAAAGTAATAATTCAAAAAAAAATTTATAGAAGGGGAGAGTTACCCATTTATGCTCCTCCAGCTCCTCCTAAGTTTTTCCCTGTTTTTGCATCTATATCTATTTCCCCAACAGTACTGTTGTTGTCAATTACAGGTACAATGTAAACTAGGGTACCGTCTTGATTCTGTAATTTTGGTGTACCTGCTGTGGCTCCTGACACTTCAATGTAAGTTTTTGCTATTTCCTGGGCTTTTGCTGGTGATATGGTAGATTGAGTCTTGTCAGTGTTTGATGTTGTATTTTTAATAACATTTACATTAACTTTTTCTGGACTAGTGGAATTAATTGTATTTGTAGAATTTTTAGTATTTCCATTGCTGTAAGCAGCAAATGCTATTCCCACAATAGCCACTAAAACCACGACAGTTACTGCTAATTTTTTAATCATTTATATCGCCTCGCTTTAGAAAGGTAGTGTGTTGTACACGCCTACTAATTTGTATGTTACTGTGTTCCAGTTTTTTATAATTCCTAAGGAGTTTCTGGAGCTTGTTGCGTCTGCAGTTACCCATTTACCATTTATATAAAGCTGTGCCCAAACATGACCGTACCATGTCCCGCTTGAAAACTGACATGTTCCATGGACATATCTAGATGTAATTCCAGCTGCCCTTGCCAGAGCAATTAGAAGGTGTGAAGTATCTACACAGTTTCCTTGTCTGTGTTGCAATGTTCCAGCAGCACCGTACTTGGTATTGTAGTAGAATGCATAGTTTATATTGTCTCTTACCCAATTAAATATCTTTGTTGCTTTGGCGAGGGTCGATGTCGAACCCGCTGTAAGTGACTTTGCAAGTGCAGCTACTGAGCTGGTGTCTGGTTTTGATACTGCTTTTGTTGTTGTTGTGACTATTTTCAAATTCTGTGATGCTATATTCTTCTTGAACGTTGCAAAAGCAATTTTCCTGGTTCCGAAACTTACAGTTTTAGGGAATCTATGATATTTTTTATAGAAAGCTTGAACCCTTGAAATTCCACTTTTTAGCTGAGCAATTGTTAAACCATTTACTTTTACAGGTGCTCCTGCTGCCATTTGGTAGTTATCTTTGGTTGTTATTGTGTTAGCTACTTGTTGGATATTAGTATTAGTAGTTGTTTGGATATTACTCGTATTAGTGTAATTAGATGCACTAATTGCCACACCTACAGGTTCTAAAGACTTATCTGACGTACTAATATTTGTTTGATTGACTGATGCAGCACTACTTGAGCTGACATTCAGGACCAATACTAAACTAAATAGCAATACAACTGATAAAAATATTTTTCGCTTAATTATACCGCCTCCATGTTCAGAAATCCTAAAAAAGTTGTTATAGAAAGGACTTCGAACTAACAGTAATTACATAAAGATCACTTATAAAGGTTGCGGTTTAAAATACCAAATAAAACCTTATAAGAACTCTGTTTTCTATTTAATGCTATCTCAAACAGTTTTATATTGTCTAATTATGGAAGAGCCATTTACACATCTATTTTTAATAAATCTAACCATTTTAAAGGATATTTTAGAAAATAGACTATATCCAATCTTATTGTAATTAGATGTCTATTAACGATACCACAAAAAGCCACAATTTCCATCTATAAATTGAATACTGTGTCTAAAACAGTGTTTATAACGAAATTCAATCATATTTATTGATAAATACTTAAATATAAGTGAAAATAGCAATAAAATAAAGTAAATCTTAATTTCTTAACTTCTAAAAATTTACACGTTTACAAATTTTTTATCGTATCATTCCAAATAATTATCAATAGAATATAGCACAAAAAAAAGAGTTTTAATAAATAGATAGAATGATTTATTTTAGATGGAACACTCGTGTGTATCATATATCCTTATCAGTTGAAAAGAAGGGATATCTTCGGTTTCAAATATTTCCAAGTCAAAAACCTTTTTATTTTTTGTAGTGCTTTCAGTTTGTATAACTTTTTTTAAAACAGAATAATAACCGGGATGGATTAATATTGCATTAGGAAAACGCGCTTTGGCATGGAATGACTTTCTCTCATCTCTTATTAACTCTAATACTTGACTACCTGTTATATTTTCATCTTCCATCTTCATATTTTATCACATTCCTAAAAAAACATAATTTTTTTATTCTCAATTAATTATATTGTTTACTTTGGCTTTAAAAATTTCTATATATATTGAGCCAGAGATCATTTACTTTGCTTTCAAGATTTGATTTAACGTTATTGTACTTACAATAATTTCATCCATCAATTTATAAGGGGTTAAAATCAATAGTAATTAAGCCTATTTTTAGGCTAAAAATTGGAAGTGATAAATTTGTTTGGAAATAGTTACGGTAATGATAAAAGAAATGACGCTCCTATTCAAGAAGGCGGAGAATACGATGTNNATTAATTCAACAAGAAGAAATTTTGCTTTCGCTGAAATAGTCGAATAATCTCAATTTTGAATTGTTAGCATAAGTTTTCTTGAAAATTGATTAAATTTTACGATTTCATTAATTTTCTCGAATTTTTTTTATTTTAAATGAATTTTTTAATTAACATATTATTCTTTCATAATTTTTTTTACACATCACATTCTGGACTTTCAAGTAGAAATAATACTAATTTTTTCTATTATTTTTAATATAACAAATTCAATCTAACCTTACTTAATTCTCATGTTATTTTAACTCAAATTTATAATAAATAGTTAAATAAATAAAGATGAATCAGTATGTATTAAACTGAATTTAGATAGTATAATTATTATTGAACAGTTGTATTAACTTATTAAAATAATTAGTTGACCAACATCATAAAAAAAATAGGGGCATGAAAATGTTTAAAAGAACAATAATGGCAGTATTTGTTGTATTAGCAATATCTGCCATAACCATTGGTGCATATGCAATATCAGTTAATAAAGATTCTTCTGGTAATATTGTTCCAAATCAATTAACAGGTTTATGAACACCTTTAATTAATACACCATCAGGCACCACCAACATTAAAACCAGTCATATTCCCTTAAAAGTTCCAGAAAGATATATTACTACCAAAACTAACATGTTGAATCATATACCTGAACTCAATATCATATCTGCCGTTGAAGCCCAGGAAATAGCANNACATAATGGATCAAATATTGGGGGATCCGGAGGAGTTAAACCTTGAACAAAGTTTTTTTACTTACGTCTTTCTGTATTTTTTTTTGAATAGATAATTTATCTATTAATTAATTCTAGTTATAAGTGGAAACGTAATTGGTTGTTTTCCGGTGATAATTATGCCTAAATGGTTATCTGTTACGTTGTTTGTACTGTTATTACCTGCAGCTACTTGATATGAGTCATGCCACCTATCTAGGAATTCTTGATTGGGTGTGTATCCTCTGCTTCCGATAACCGCAGGATCTTCGAAGTAAATATTTTCATTGTCAATTCCAATTACAACCATATAATGGCTGTTGTTTTGATCATCTGTCCAGTTCTGAGTATTCGTTGTATTATCTTTCCAAGCTTGAGCATCTACTATTACCGGTGTTCCTTGAATTATATATTGTTGCAAGTCTTCCAGACTCATATTTTGCTTAATAATTGCATTAAATCCTAAATTATTAGCAGTCTGCGCTACATTCCCGGGTAACGTACCATTTTCTGGTGTGCTGTTGGTCATATTTATCAGCGTATCCAGATTAGTATTCGATCCATAATATGCTAAAACAGCCTGTAACGATGTGGGTCCGCTGGTATAATTTGATGGTTGTATAACATAGGGTACATTCAATAATTTAGTACTGTTCTGGGAAAGGTTATTGTTGTCTAAGATACTTGAATTTGTACTGTTTTGTGAAATATTATTATTTGAAACAGCAGAATATACATTTAGAGGGATCCCAATTATTAGGAGAACCACAATCAGTATGACAATCTTAAACTTCTGATTCATATTATATGGTTGGTACAGATGTTATTTATTTTTTTATTAAAAAAAATCATTATTTTGTATTGTATTAATATTACCACAAAATGATGAAAACAAGTTTGAAATTCTTTGAATAAACAATTTTATTGTTTAGTATTTCAATTCTTTATTTATGATGTTTTTCTAAATTTATAAGAATAAGCAATAATTATTATACCCGGTAGATACAAGATATCATAAATAAATATTCAAACGTTTTAATAAAAAATCCAAAATAAAAAAAATCTGATAACAAAAAGTTCTGATATTAATTTCCTCATTTTTATATGTAAAAGTGGTGGATATATATTATCAAATTCTTAGGTGAAAAAATGAGATGGTCTGTTGTAATAATCTTTATCTTAATAGTAATTGTAGGTTATTCATTTGTTGTAGTTTCACTCGGCCCAATAGACCCTTTAGGAAGACTTTCATTCGTTAAGTTGGAAAATCCCGATATGTATCCAGGTCACCCCCACTCAGTTCTTTTAGCGCAGTATGCACAGAAAAAGGGATCAAAATGTGCTTTGGTTTTGCATTTTGCTGGAAGTTCCACATACAGTAGTTATCAAGAAGGGAATGTATATATTATAGAAGTGGCGTTTATCGACACTCAGGGCGGTGGTTCATCAAGCCTGGGTCAAATCAACCTTCTGGATTCACTTAAAGTAGCATTATTTGGTGTGCCTGACGGAAGATATAAGTACATGTCCGATGGTGTGGTTTACAACAATTACACCAGCATGATGAACCATGTATATACTCTTGCCAAGAAACATGGTCAACAAGGTGCGATTCCAACTGTTTATCATGGAACAGTAAGAACAGACAACCCAATTATAGATCCAGGTTGCGGATTCCCATTATACTTTCAAATATTGACCAACACTTATGGAATGATACCCGGTTACATTTATACATTCACAGGTATGATATTCCCTTACTTGAACAGTCCTTACAGGAATTTTGAGTTAATGCATTCATCAGAATTGCAGTACTATTACAACAACGGCTTTTTAAACATAAACTATCAAAAAACTAACGTTAAAACTGGTAAATATTACGGTCAAAACTCAACTAACACAGATTAAAAAAAATCAACCAAAGAATAAATCATATTATTCATTTCTTTTTTTGGATCTAACAAAAGATTTATTTTTATCGGTTTTTATCATATCTTCAGAGCATTGAGGACAATAAGAAGTATTATGACGCTTTCGCTGAGTTTCAGTGGGAATAAATGAGGTATAACAACGTTTACATATCCTCATTGCTGTCCATTTATTAAATCGCATAAAAAAATTCAACTCCAATTTTCAAATAATATCTAAATAGTATATCTATTTTAACAACCTAAGTAATAATCCAAATTACTCTTTTAATCCAAATTTCAATTTGGATAATTTAAATTATTGACTTTAAATNNCTTTAAATTACAGACTTTAAATACTGAGTTTGATTATTTACTTACTCAAAATTTTTAAATCCTTTACAGTCCCATCATAAATTTTAGCAAATAAATTTATAGATGTTTAAATCATAAAAAAATCATTATAATACCAACAAATTCATGCATTATATAAAATACTATTTGTTTAGGTGCAGGTTATAATATAATTTATCTGGAGGAATGGAAATGGCAAAAGAAGGAAATATATTCTTAGGTATTTTAGCCATTATATTGGGTTTAACAGTTATAATATTCCCATTGTTCAGCATTTTCACAGCAAGTATGATTGCAGGGATTGGAATTCTATTTTTAGGTATTTGGTTTTTAATCCAATTCTTCGCACTTTGGGATGGTAATAAAGGAGCGAGTATCGCTTATTTAATATTTAGTATCCTAGTAATAATTGTCGGAATAGGAATATTTGGAAATATATCCGCATTTAGTTTTTTAATCAGCTTATGGCTATATATTGCGGGTTT
>PMMV01000079.1 GCA_003162115.1 Methanobacterium sp. | reverse complement strand
CTGTAAGATGCTAAAAACAATTTTCTATTTCTATAATAAACACTCATAACAATAGGCAATAATATTGCTCCTAAAATTTGTAGAACTGTAAAAATAAGGAAATTACTATTCGATGCCCATTTTTTCATAAATAGCCATCTATTACGGGTAATATAGTAAAGACCAATTTCTTTTGTTATTCCTCCACCAGATTTGGACACTTTATGCCATATTTTAGCATTTGGCACATATAAACTTTCATATCCATTTTCTGATGCTCTTAAAGCTAAATCAGTCTCTTCAAAATATAAAAAAAACTTTTTGTCGAGTAATCCTACTTTGTCAAAAACTTCTTTTTTTATGAGTAATGATGAACCATTAATGTATTCAAAAGCCTGTTTTCTATTATATTGGCCTTTATCCTCCTCGTCGATACCTACATGTAATCCTCTAGCCAATTTCCAGTCTATTTTCCCACCTATGCACCAAATAACATTCGGATTATCGTAATAATACATTTTTGGGCCTAAAAGTCCAATTTTAGTATCTTTTTCGCCTTCTTGAACTAATATCTTTAAAAAATCTTTATCTACTACACTATCATTATTTAAAAGTAGAATATAATCTGTATTATAGTTTTTAAGGGCAAATTTTATTCCAATGTTATTTCCTTCAGCAAATCCATAATTTATTTCATTTTTTATGAGAATTAACTGTTTATTGGTGTTTAATTTTTTTTTTATTTTATTATTTTCTCTGCTATATTGGATTATTTCTATTGGTTTATTAGTTGGATCATGTTTAAAAAAGTTAGATTTAATCTTTAGTTTACCCAATGCATAATCCTTTATTTTTTCAATTGAGTCGTCAGAAGAATGGTTATCAACGACAACTACATGGTAATTGGGATAATTTATTTGATAAACAGATTCAAGACATTCTACTGTATCTGCCCAACCATTCCAATTTAATATGATTATAGCAACAGTGGGATCCATTAAATCACATTTCATTTTAAATTTTTTCTAATAAGCCTATTCTCTTTCTGAATTATATAGATTTCTCGTTTAAGAAGGCTTATCTGAGTTGCTACAAATCCAAAAATCAATATTTGTATTCCAGATATAATCATCAAGACAGAAAATATTATTAAGGGTCTGGTTGGATCTAATGTGCCATTTAGATATTGATACAACAAATAAATTCCACCAATTAATCCAATTAAACATAAAACAAGCCCTATTACTCCGAATAAGATCATTGGTTTTTCATTAAGTGAGAATATTACATGTGAAATGGTTTTTGATCTAAATTTAAGCTTTGATTTTCCAAGGGCCCTTCCCTCAAGAACAGCAGGTACTTCCTTAATTTTATATCTGGTTGCAAGGGCTTTGGAAAGAATTTCAAGATTTATATTAGTACCGTTTGATTCTAGATCCATTGATTCGAGTACTTCACGACGATAAGCCCTCAAAACACTTGTTACTGTGCTCAGATTTTCAGGCATTGAGTAACCAACGAACTTATTGGCAACCTTACTAATGAAAAGTCTAGAAAAAGGTACATTTTTAACATCTCCTCCCTTCATATATGGTGAACCGACTGCAATGTCAATTGTTTCATCATCTATAAGTTCAGAAGCAAGTTTGGTGATATGTGACGGACTGTAACTAAGATCTGCATCAATAGTAATTATTATGTCTCCTTCAGATTTTTCAAAACCAGTACGGAGAGCTCGGCCCATCCCCATGTTAACAGGTTGTTTATATACAAAAACGTGAGGATTATGGGATGAAACTTCCTCAGCCAGCCTGAATGTATCATCTTCACTTCCATCATCCACAACAATGATTTCATAGTCATTATAATCTTTCATGACACTGTTAACTTCAATCAATGTTCTTAGAACATTATCTTCCTCGTTATACATTGGGATGATCACANNATATTCTATAGAGAACAATGAAAATAGCAACCATCTTTGGAACGAGACCAGAAATAATTAAACTTTCAACTTTGATACCACAGTTGGATATAGAATTCGAACAAATTTTAATTCACACAGGTCAGCATTATTCATACCAAATGGATAAAATATTCTTTGAAGAATTAAGTCTTAGAGACTGTGATTATACTCTTAACATAGGTTCTGGTTCTCATGCATACCAAACAGGTAAGATGTTGATTCAATTAGAGAATGTTCTTCTACATGAGAAGCCAGATATTGTACTTGTTCAGGGTGATACTAATTCAACTCTAGCCGGTGCATTGGCAGCTTCTAAACTCCAAATACCCGTAGCACATGTTGAATCAGGTTGCAGATCATTTGATAGAAGGATGCCAGAAGAGATAAATAGGATACTGGTTGATCAGATATCTAACTATTTATTTGCTCCGGATGAAAATGCTTATAATAACCTCACATCCTTAGAATGTATCCCTTCTGAAAAAGTATTCTTAGTTGGCAATACTTCTGTGGATGCGTGCCTGCGTGCAATGAAATTGTTCAATGAAAAAACTTTAAATGATTATTCCCTTGAAAAAGGAAAATATATACTTTTTACACTTCATAGACAAGAAAATACCAGATTTGAGGAATTAAATGAGATTTTAATGGCTTTAAATACAATATCAAAGAAAATTAAAGTATTATTTCCAGTACATCTAAGAACCAGAAAGGTTATCATTGAACATAAAATTAAAATTGAAGATAATGTAATATTAACAGATCCCCTTGGATATAAAGATTTCATGGGGCTCTTAACTAATTCAAAGTTAGTAATGACAGATTCTGGAGGGATTCAGGAGGAAGCTGTTATATTAAATATTCCATGTTTAATTTTGAGAGACAACACCGAGTGGATGGGTTATGTAGAAAAGGGTAAGAACATTATTTTGGGTACAAGTTACCAAAAAATAGTTGAAATAGTTAACGACCTTCTGGATAACAAGGAAAAAGTAGATAAAATTAGAAAGATCAAAGTCCAGATTAATGAAGGAGCCACAGAATCCATTATTTCAATATTAAAAAAGATTTAAGGAAATAATTTTTAACGTATAAAATTTTATTAATTTATTTTATTAAGTTTTTTAAGATATTTAGGAAGTGGTTTAATTCTTGCAGGAGCACCAATGGCTAAGAAATAGTCAGGAATATCATTTGTTACAATGGCGCCTGCTGCTACCATCGCTCCTTCACCAATTTCAATATTTGATAAAAATGTAGAATTAGCACCTATGGATGCACCCTTTTTAATAACAGGTCCTTTTAGTTCAAAATCAACTCTGATTGGGTATTTATCGTTAGTGAAACAGGCACATGGTCCAATAAACACATAATCTTCTATAACTGTGTTGGTTGGGATATATACATTAGATTGTATACTTACATTATCTCCAATTGAACAATGTCCTTCTATAATAGTATTAGTTCCAATTAAGACGTTATCTCCTATATTTGTTTTTTCTCTTATGGTTACTCCATGACCAGTTTTGAAATTGTTACCTATTTCTACATCATTGTAAATAATAGAATTCGAGCGAATAAGCGCATTCTTCCCTATAATGGGGGTTTTAGATTGCATTTTATAATTTACACCGATAGTTACGTTTTCATTAGAAAAAGAGCTAATATTNNTCCTATGATGTTTTTAAATAATGGCATTTTACTCTTGTTTTTTTATTTACTTATTATAAAGATACTTTTAAATAGTGATTATTATTCTTTTACTATAATATATTTATTCTTATTATTTTCAGTTAAAGTCCTTTTAAATAGTAATGAAAATTTATTTATTTGAACAATTAGATTAAATTATGTTAGATTGTAATTATCCGATGGTAAATTTTACATTCTCTTTTTTTTTATCTATATTTTAAATTGAATGTATTGAATTAATTTAATCACCAAAAAGACTTAGATTTTTTTTATACAGCTTTTAGTTGGTAATTTTGTTAAAGATCTATATTCTTGAGTATATTTTCAACCCCTCCATTTTCCCGTTGGTAATCTCATGGTAATTTGGTAATTGTAGATTTTTTGTTGTATTCATACAAAATAATAATTAATATTATTATTATCTAATTCTTGCTGTAACACTGCTATACTATCATTTTTTTTAGTATTACCAAAATATTGGGCATTTAAATAATATGCAATAGTAGGATACCCATGGTACATTGGATGCTATATTTCCATGTATCCCATAATCTGAATGCAAAATATTGCTCAAATTGTAATTAATCATCTGCTTGATTTGCATAAGAAATCGCCTCTAAAGTTGGTTGAATCACAAATGAACAAATCAAAAGAACTATCAGAATATTTCTAATATTTAAATTAAAAAATTGATTTTTATAGAGACGATCAACCATAAAAAATCCGGATACCATTAATAAAATAAATATGAACCACAGATACCTCCATTCTGGTATAACAAGACAATAAACACCCACATAGATCAGCATAGTCACTATCAAATATTATAGAATATCTTTAGAAACTTTGTCAATATTTAATCTAAAAATCAATAGTAACATGAAAATCAATATAATTACAGCTAATGGCATGAAAAATTAAGTTATTTTAAATATGTTTAATAGTTACTCCACACCAATTTCAATTCGATTCAAAGTTTTTCTTAGAACAAATGGGTGCTATGATCCATTTTTAGATAAGAAACATCGTATCAAATACTTGTTGCATCTTTATTCGGTGTTTTAATGAGTCCTATATAAAACATAGGTGGCATCCTATGATCCATGGTATTTACTTTGTATTTTAGACTACCAAAGCTTGGTTATAATCTCCTGCAGTTGATAATGTCAATTCGCTATATTTTTCACTTATTGTACCGACCCACAGACCACTCACAACAAAGAATACAAATAAGCCTAAATACAAGTTTTTTAATACATTAACCTTTACCTATCTTCAAACTTCTAAAATAAAAGATCAAATTACAGAGGATAAAATGAAATAAAAAAAATGGAAAAGCAAAGCTTTTAGTAAGATATGCGTAAAGATCCAATAAATCCACAGAGGATACCATTAAATAAGTTATTAGAATATCCTAAATCAAATATAATACTCAATAAAATATAAGAATGCAAACCAATAACAGATCTGGTGTATTGTAAAGTAAAGAAAATAATACCAATGCAGGAATGGATCCAAATAAAATTCCTCTTTCAACAATTATATTTATTTGTAAAGTACGTGAAAATCTTCTAATACTTACTATAGTAAATAATCCAATAGTTATACTGAGTATTTTTGAGACATATACACCATAAAGTGGTTTAAATCTAAATAATAGCAAAATAGGAATCATTAATCAAGAAAATAGTGGACTCCAATAACCATTGATTGCATTTCCCTAATCCCTAATAATATAAGCATGAGCAATATTATGTAACTTATTTCATCCCCAACTATTTTATATTAAAATATTGCAGAGAAAAAACAGCTAATATGGAATATATAATTAAAACAATGATTATATCCCAATTATTATTTAAAAAAGATCTATTATTCATAAGATATCCTTAAACAACATTATCTAGTATCATTAATTAATATTGCTACATCAACTGTTTATAAATCTAACAGTGATTAATTATTTGAGAGAATACCTATTTACTGATTTTTTTGTTTTTTACTTAAAAAATTTTTTTTTGCGACAAATATCTCCATATTCATATAATTTAATATTAATTATAAAACAAGAAAATAATTATAAATATTTGAATAATTTTCCACTTTTAATAATATAATTTTTGGTATTATTATTATCACTGAAAAAAGGAAACAAATAAGTTATATTTATAATTGGATTTGGAATATAATTTTTTTTATTATAATTAGTACTTTTTTCTTAAAACAATAAAAAATTTAAAAATAAATAAAAAAAATTGTAGAAATACATGTTAATGGTTACATCCTGTTAATTGCGCTATTTCTAGCAGTATTAGTAACATTCATAATTGTATTAGCAATTGTATTGGAAATATTGAAAATAAATCCACCTGCAACTATCACTAATACTAATATGGCGCCCATGATCAGTATCATTTCTGCACTAATCTGTGCTTTTTCATCCATTAACATCGTATTCCATTTATTTAATTTTATACACTAGTTCTGACGGTACTAATATCTTGTGTAGAGTTGAGTGCTGAATTGCTAGTGAAATATGCTCTGTATATCAATAGTGCAGCAATAGCTATAACAATTACACCACCGAATAAAAGGATATACTCAGCTGCTCCCTGTCCACCTTCATCTTTTAAAATTTCCATTCTATCTACCTCCTAATAATCATCATATATTGTTTGTGTTCTGTTTATATATAAATATTTATGTATATCGACAATTTTAAGGATAAAGTTTTCGCATTTATGTATTTTTCATTCAAGGTAGTGATATTGTATAAATTGATGTTTGAAGTTTAATACGATATTTGAGTCGTAAAATTGTGATATTGGTCACAAATTAATTTGAAATTTATTCATTGAGATTTGATAAATAAAATATTTCTTTTTTTGAATATATTTATAAAATGATTTACTGGTCTTTTAAAATTATTTGTTTTAATATCAACAATTATTATCACAAAAATAATAATTGTTATATAGTTGTATGTGCATATTATCACATAACAAACAAATCAGTGAAATATCATGCCAAAAAATTATAATATGAAGGAAATAATTATCGAACTGCTTGGTGCCAGAGAACTATCTAAAAAAGAACTATTAGAAAATATAAGGAAGAAATCTGAACGATCTACTTCAGATAAAACTCTGAATGAATCACTGATGGTTCTTTTAAAGGAAAAAAAGATTTATATAACCAACTATGATTTCAGTATTTATAATGGTGTAAAAAGGATACAATCCATTAAACCTGAGGGAATTGTTTTTGGTCTTATGAAAACTGATTTTGTTGAAATCGAAACTCTTATTAAATTGTTAGAAAATGATGATGTTGATGTTGTGAGAAATGCATCTTCGAAATTAAAAAAGAACTTCAGAAACAAGATTGATGATCTCAGATCTAGACATTCTTTTGAAATGGAGGAGGATATTGACACACTTTTTAATAAAACTATTTTTTACATCTACTCGCAGACAGAGGATCAAAAAAGGATTTTAATTAACAAGTTTGCATGGAGCCTTAGTAACGAAGAGGGCTCTGTGGATCTTTTTGAGGATATTCTAAATTATATGGAAGCACAAAGTTGAATTTTATTTTTTAACATTTTTAAAGAACAATTTAAATAATATTGTTTTATATCCTAATTAGTGTAATATCTGCAAATTATCATTGAAAAAAATTTATATTATTTATGGGACTCAGAATTGATTATTTAGAGATTTTTTTAGTTTAGTAAAATCATTAAATTATCAAAATATTTTATTATTCTAATTTCAGATTACACACTTGTCCTTACTCTACTTATATCTGATGATGCTTTTAATTGGTTTGTTGGATTGAAATAATTTTCATATATACTCAGTGCAGCTAGCTATAACAATTACTCCACCAAATAAAAGGATATATTCTGCTGCTCCTTGAACACTTTCATCATTTATAAAATACATATATTTCCCCCGAATATATTATCAATAATAGTTCCGTTATTACTTTTTATTGGTAGATTAGACCTATTTATTATTTAAGTTTTTCTAATAAAAGGGTATATTTTTATGATTTTCAAGAATATTATGTTAAAATGATAGTTATGATTTTTTAAACAATATTCCTAATTAAAAATTCAAGAAATAAATTTTTAAGCAAATGAATAAAATTTAATCAATTTTGAAATATTAATTAATATTACTAAAAAATAAAAAAAATCTATTATACACTTGTTCGAACATTACTGATGTCTGAAGATGCCTTAAATACGGAATTATTTGTAAAGTATGCCCTATAAATTAAGAGTGCAGCTATAGCTATAACAATTACTCCACCAAATAAAAGGATATATTCTGCTGCTCCTTGACCATATTCATCAGTAAAAACATTCATTATATGCCTCCTAACTATACGTTAATAATAATATACAAGAATGTTTATTTAAGCTTTACTAAAAAATGATTTAAAATCGATAGTTACTTATTCTGATAGGTTTATAATTTAATTAAGAGAAATTTAAGATTTAATTTAAAATGATTAGAAAATATAAAAATTTTAATCTAACATCAAGACAAAATTAATATGAGGATTTTTTTTTATGAGAGTACTTTTAATGCCCTGTGGGATAGGCATGGGTCATGCATCACGATGTTTGACTATTGCCAGAAAACTTCAAGAAGAAGGTGTTGAGGTTGCTTTTGCCAGTTATGGTTGTGGGTATGAGATGCTGGACGCTTATCATGAATATAAAACACTAAAACTTCCTGATATTAAATTTTATGGAAGCAATGGGGAATTTGACATTAAATATACTGCTAAAAAATCTATTAACATTCCTTATATTTTTTTGAAAAGCATTTATTATGAATCAAGGATGATCCGAAAATTTAAACCAGACATTATATTGGCTGATTCCCATTTCTCAGTACCTATCACAGCTAAATTATTTGGTGTTCCATGTATCATGATTCAAAACGAATTAACCCTAAACTTTTCAGAATTCTATCCACAAGAAAAAAAAATTAAATATCTTGAAAATGGTCTTAAAAAGTTTATTAGGAATATTTGCAAACTTTCTAAGGTTATTATAGTGCCTGATGTTCCAGGGACAACGGAAATACCTTTGAAGCTTAATAAAAAAGTAGTTCATACAGGGCCATTTCTTAAAAATAACCCTGATAAAATGCCCTCTAAAAATGATCTCAGGATAAAATTAGGATTTAATAATTCAGACAAAATCGTTTTAGTTACTGTAGGTGGAAGTAATTTCGGAATAGACCTATTGAAGCTAATATGTGATTCATCATCACTAATAAAGTGTGATAGATTGATAATAGTAACAGGACCTGAGATAGAAGCGGATTTCATCCCTGAAACTCAATATATTATAAAAAAGAAATTTTTAGACAATATGATGGAATGGATGAAAATATCCGATGTAATAGTAAGCCTAGCAGGTCATACAACCATTATGGAGACAATTTCACTTGGAATTCCAAATATGATCATCCCCATAGATAACCATCCTGAACAGCTTAAAAACGCGGTTAACATTGAAAGATACGGTATATCCATTGTAGAAGACTTAAAGAACTTGAGTCCAGAAGAAATTTCTACAAATATAAATAGATTGCTAACAGATCCAGAAATTATTGACAGGGCAGATAAGGTCAAGGAAATGTTCTCCAAATACAACGGAACTGAGATTGCAGTTAAGATCATAATGAAACATGCTATGGATAATCAATCAATATAAAATTAGGTAATAACCTATAATATTAAATTTATTTTTGTTTAAGGTAATATATGGAATGGAATGGACTTAAAAATACGAAAAGAATATACTTATTCTAATTTTCTTGTTTATATTAACCAGTTTTAGCTGTTATAGAAGTAAAAGTATTTTTGAAAAATTATCATTTTTCCAATTTTCTCCCTACCATCATTTTATGTGAGGTGAATTGTATTATAATTAGGAGTAATGGAGATAACTTACTTTTAAATAGTTAATAGATAATATTATACATTAAAAAAGTATAGTTATTATCAGGAGTTGCGATCACATCTAAATTAGGGTACATTTTGATCAAATGGTGATAACTAAAATGGGGCAAATATAATTGGGAGGTAAAAGATGATCAATTTACTCATCACAGTTTTTGGGGGACTTTTACTTATTCTAGGGTTTTATGGGATGTCATTTGGATTTTCAACCCCACCTGACCTTGGACTTTTCTTTGGAGGATTAATCTCTTCTGTTTTTGGAATTATTTTAATGATATTCTATGCAAGCAGAATAGATCTTTCAAGGGATAAATCAGAAAAACCAAAGGCCATCCCAAAAGTAGTACCAAAACATGTGGATTCAAAACCAAAAAAAGGTCCCATCGAGAGTATTGGTACAAATATCAAACCTGCAGCCAAACCTGTTAAACCAAAAATTAAACCTAAACCCAAACAAGTTTCTATCGATCAAACAAAACCAGCTGAACCAGCACCCGAAAAACCTGTTAAGAAGATAACCCCTGTTACTTCAAGACCTGTTCCAAAAAAAGTTAGCAGACAACCTTCGGAAGACTCATCTGAAAATGAGAAGAAGTTAAAAACATCAAAACCTCTAGAATTCTCAAAGGAAAAACCGGAAAAAATTGTCCCAGTTTCTAAAAAACCCATATCTGAAGCTGCTAATCCTAAGAAAGCTCTTTCTAAAGATTTAAAATCTAAGGATGATGTTTCTCAAATAAAACCTGTACTTATTAAAGAATCTGAACCTGAAAAAGCTGATAAAGCTGATAAAACCAGACCCGTTCCCAAACATTTCGATGCTTCCAAGTTAAAATCCACTAAGAGAAGCGAAAAGGATGATCAGGAATTTGTTAAAAACAGACTGGACCGTTTGAAAGAGAACTACATTAAAAATGCCAAGGATATTGAGAGTATAATTGATGAAAGGTTGGATTCATTCAAGGGAACTCTTGACACTTTGAAATCGGAGTCACAGGAGCCCAGCATAATATGGTCATTTGATGCTGGTGATGTACAGGATGCATTAAAAGATACCATTTCCAAGGCACAAACCAAAATATTAATGATGTATCCGTGGATCAGGAACGTTGATGTTGCTATACTTAAAAAATTCATGGACACAGAGAGCAGGATGATCATACAGGAAGCTAGTTTAGATGATGACACTTCAGTAGAACTAATTAAACTTCTAATCGAAAATGAAGTTGAGATAAGAACAATGCCTCACATTCATACAGTAGCTGTTGTTTCTGACAACACAAATGGACTTATAATATCCACAGATCCTATTTATGAAAGTTTTGAGGTTGGTGTGATGTACAAGGACCAGAAATCCATAGAAGAGATAGAAAGACTCTTTGAAGACGCATGGGGACTTTCTAAAGATATTGATATGGAGATTAAATAATGAATATAACATGGTTCGGCCATTCCGCATTTTTTATAACCACAGATGAAAATCTTAGAATTCTTATTGACCCATTTATAAGCAACAATCCTGTGTCACCTGTCACAGTAGAAGAACTGTATGCAGATGTGATTCTGGTAACTCATGGTCATGCTGATCACTTCGGTGATACAATGGAACTTGCTAACCGTACAGGAGCACTTGTTGTAAGCAATCATGAAATTTCGATTTATCTTTCTAAACAAGGATTTGAAACATTGGGAATGAACATGGGCGGTACGGTGATGGTTCAGGATATTAAGATAACCATGGTGAACTCATTACACTCNNAGGAAAATATACCATGCTGGAGATACTGGAATATTCTCCGACATGCGAAACGTGATAAGTCACATATACAATCCTGAAATAGCCCTGCTACCAATTGGAGACCGTTATACAATGGGACCATTTGAAGCTGCCATTGCGGCAGAATGGATAAATCCCGAGATAATAATACCCATGCATTACAATACATTTCCTGCTATTGAGCAGAACGCCTTGGAATATTCTGACATGGTTCGTAAATCTAACAGAGATGTTGAGGTTGTTATATTAGAACCAGGTGACAGTTATCAAGAATAAATTTTTACTTTTTTTTAACTAACTGAAAATCAATAAATATTATTTTAGAAATTAATTTTATGAAATCTTGAAATTTATAATAAATACTTATCATACAATTCATTACTTAAAGACATCAAAGTTAAATCTGAAACCATCATCTTTTTTAGAACAGTTTATATATAAGTCGTTACTAAACATGTCTTCAAAATACTATTAAAGTTATGTTATATGTTAATGGACAAAAACAGAACTTATATAAACCAAAGATTTAACTAATTAACAAGGATGGTACTATGGGATTCATGAAGGAATATAATAATACCAATAGACGATTAATTATATCATTTTGGTCTAAAGTCATAATCATTGTGAGTTGATAAGAGTGATAAACATGCGGAAATTTTTCAGGCGTAGCTTCTTCAAAAACATCTTCAACAAGCTTATTGGTAAGGATAAAAAACTTAAGATTGGTTTGTATGGTCACCCCAATTCTGGTAAAACAACACTTGCCAACACCATGACAAGTGATTGGTTAGGTAAACCAATAGGCTTAATATCCGAGATTCCACACGAAACTAGACGTGTTTACAGACAGGAAAAGGTTAAAATTGAGTACGATGGAGTAGAGCTCGACTTCGACATTGTTGATACTCCTGGAATAGCTACCAAGATAGACTACAAAAACTTCTTAGAATTTGGCTTATCCGAAGAAGAAGCTAAAGAAAGGGCAAAAGAAGCAACAAAAGGCATAATTGAGGCAATTAAATGGTTAGATGATGTAACGGGTGTACTTTTGGTTGTTGATGCAACACAAGATCCTCTTACACAGGCTAACATCACCATAATGGGGAATCTGGAGGCACGTAAAATACCATTTGTGATTGTGGCAAATAAAATTGATCTTCCAGAAGCTTCGTCAGAGAGAATATCCTCAGTTTTTCCACAGCATACTGTGGTTCCTGTATCTGCACTTCACGGTGAAAATACAGCAGATCTTTATCAAGCAATGGTCGAGAAATTCAACTAATATTAGGGGTTTTCAAAATGGATAGTAAAGAATCAAATGCTCTAAAAATGGATTTTCTTTCCTCAGATGCACTAAAAACCCGAACAGGCATGGAAAAGATTTCCATGATTGTGGATAAGGTGAAAGATGGTGATTTGGTAGTTATAGAGGGAGGTCTCACTCCTGAAGAAGAGGCAAATCTCATAGAAACTACAATGCGCGAAATTGATGTTGAAAACTTTATGGGAATAGATATATTTACCCTTGAAACAAACAAAACTTCCTTTTTCGGGCTTTCAAAAAAGAAAACCATAGGAATAACTATTATTGGTCCTGCAAATGTTATGAAGGCAGTCAAGAAGAAATCAAACTTCCTATCCATGATAGCTAACCTAGGTGATTCAGGTGCATCGTTGCATTAAATGTGGAGCAGAATTTAAAATCGACTCAGAGGAAATAATTCTCAAAGGATGTCCTGAGTGCGGTAGCAAGTTCTTTGAGTTCCACCAAAAGGGAAAAATTAAGGAGATCCAGGAGATTAAGGGAGATTCGATTGAGACCATAATGATCAAAGAACATGGGATATATGAGGTCAACTTACCCTCACTATTAGAGGACGATTCTATTATTGTCTCAGATCAGGAAGGTATGTATGTTATAGACATTAATTTTCTTCTTAAGAAGCAAATGAAGGACAAAGAAAAGTTATAAATATTTATCAAACTTTTTTTTATTTTTAGAAATTTAATTTTAATAGTTCCCATCTTATGGAATATTTTCTTAACAGATTAATGAAATTTAAGAGTTTTACCTCTTTTTCCTCCTCTTAGAACCTTTCTGGTCAACAAAATCACACTTTCCTGATGGCAGTACTCTGACAATATCTTCAATAACGAAAATTTTTTCAGGGTCTATCTTGTTTCTGATCTGCATTGCAATTTCTTCTTTTTTAGTGTATCCTGGTTTTACTGTTGAAAAGTTCTCAGTATAATTTGAAACAGCTTCCGGAGGCCCTGACATTATCCTCTCTCCTTCGTAGTCCACCTTGCCAACAGATAATGTCAGTGGAAGCCCTCGTATGTAGTTACGAGATCCCCTTATTATGAATGCACCCTTAGTAACGAATTCACCGGATTGTGGTGTTTTTGAAACTTGGTCTGGATTAACCCAATATACATCTGCAGAACCTAATCCCTTGGACCATGCACTTGAAAAGCAAGCTGCAAATGCTGCGGCCTGATTAATACTAGTTTCCGGAATTTCTCCTTCTCCTGCTTTTAAAACAACCGATGCAGCACCATGAATGTCAGAGTGGAAGTATATATCCCGGGTTTCCATGTGCTTCTTTACAACCATTTCGTTGGTACTGGCATCTCTGCCAGCTATCACCATAAGACCGTCTGATGTTAAAAACCATCTTAGCTTCTCATACCATTTAAGTTCTTTTTTAACGCGCTTTTGTGGTACAAGAACCTTTTCCATTTCTATTTCTCGTTTACTTTCTGCTTTCTTAATTTCCTGTTGCGTCTTTTCAATGGCTATATTAACTCCTCTAATCTTCTTCTTAGCCTTTTTACCCTTATTGTAATATACCTCAGCATTTTCGGGTATTCCTTGAGTTGTATCTATATTTACTCGGATACCATCGAGGTTCAATGTTAAAATACCCATTTTATCAATTGATTCAATAATTTCGAGACCTTCGGTTTTAGCCTTTTTAGCCTTTTTAACTGTGTCTATTATCTCAAGCCAGGAATGAGTTTTTCTAGCTTGTTTTATAATATCAATCATGTTCTGAATCTTTTGGTAATTAGAATATATTGCTTCCCCTTTGATTTTGGTTTCTTTAATTGTTTTATTGAATTTTTCAAGAGTTTCTAACTGTATAGCTAACCTTTTTTCAAACTTGCCAACTTCACCGGACCACACTTCTTCGTGAACCTGTACAATGTCATCCCCAACTATGCTACTGTAAAATTCATCTGCAGCTTCATTGTAGCTTTCATACCTTTTTTTTTCGTAATCCTTATACATTTGAAGGTCGAGAGGTAGAACATCTTCCTTTTCTCCAGATATTATTTGAGGATGGAAATCATAGGTTTTAAGCGGTTTGAAAACATCGTCTATAGCACTGTGTATTACATCAATTTCATTGTCTGTTACTTCAGATGCATTTTTCTTCTTGTCTACATCTGATCTCAGAGCAATTTCCTCAGCATAGAGGCCTCCAAGACCATTACCGGCAAGTGTCCTTATAATATCTCTATCAGAATTCTGGAATAATTCTTTTAATTCAGTTTTTTTCACTGTTAGTGGATTCATACCTCTTTCAGGAGGGTATTTGTACTCTTCTTTGGAGGTTATCCTCCTGTCCTGCCATAGTTTTCTTTTTAACGGTAGAATGATCTGATTGTCTTCATCCAAAAGTATTATATTACCCTTCGCAAAGAGTTCTATAACCAGAGAAAATTTATGTTCCTTCTGGATGTCGATCCTCATGATCCTATCGAAATTATGCTGGCTTACACCGATTACACTGCCTCCTTTAATATACTTTCGAAGTAGCATGGGAAAGTTTGGTGGAACTTTAGGGTTTTGAGGCGGATACTGGGTGGTATGAACCCTTAATCCCGCCTGGAATACCACGTCTACACGACCTTTACCAGGTACATGGAATCTTATGAGTACTGTGTCTTTGGTGGGTTGGTATGCTTTTTGTACTCTGGCATCATTTAACATTTCCCCTAATTCTTTGCAAATTGTGTAAATATCAACGTTGGACATGGCTTTCATTGGAACACCTTATGGTTTTATTTATGACAAGATACTAATAATAAACATATTTGGAGGTAAAAAATTATGGATGTAGATGCTAAAGTTACGATCATACATATAATTGGAGGTATAATTGCAGCTTTCTTTTCATATTTATTAACAACTGGACAGTTAATGGGTATTAACAACGAGGCCATAGCAATTCTGCTCGCTCTGGTGATCCTTTACATATCTGGACAGGTTTCAGAGAGAATATTCGGTAAAGAAGCTGTTGGAGGATTTAAAGGATGGCTGTGGAGTGGAATAGTACCATTTTTATTCATATGGCTAGTTATATGGATACTTCTATTTAATGTCAATCCAGTACCACCTGTTCATGTGCGTTAAATAAAATTCATATTTTCTTTTTTTTTATTGAATCCTGGAAATATCTAGAAATTATTATTCTTTCTATATTTTCAAATTAGAAATAAANNTGGGTTGGTCCAAGTGTTTTTAAATCTTCTATTTTAGATACTTCACATGCCACTGTAACATCTTCAAGATCTTTGATTGCACTTTCTGTACATGCAATGATCTTCTCAAGTATAATGTCTTGACTTTTCTTACCAACTGGGTTGTGACCACCTGAAAGTGCATTTACAAAGTGGGTGTCCGATGTCATGATCTCTGCCTCGTCAAGTCCCAAGTCCTTTAAATGTTTGATGATTCTTTCCCGGAATCCTATCACCATGTTGTTAGAGTCAAGTAGGACATATCCAGTTTTTTGGTTACCAACATCCACAATCATGGCTTTAACTCCACTTTCTCCTACTCCCTCTTCTTTGCTAATATCATCCATTGGATCACTTGCAATACCTACCCTCAAGTTGTATTGTTCATCTGATTTTTTAAGTTGTTCTACAGCATCCATCAGCTCAAAAACTTCCTTATTACCAGGAAGTATTCTACCCCCATCACCCTTGAATGCATTGTGACATTCAACCAATACTACATTATCCGCACCTGTTCTGGCTTTTGCAAGGTTAATGATTGCTAGACCCACACCAAAGTCCATATCATCAAATCCTACAGGGGCCATTGTAGCAAGGAGAACCAAATTGTTGTCAAAGAACTGGGCACCAATTTTAGCATCTCCACTTTGAACTCTAAAGAATTTACCGGCTTTATTGGAATACTCTATAGTTTTAAGTGTGTTCTTAACCACATTTTCGATTTTAACCACTTCTCTTGTTGATACCGGGTTGAAATCATGGGTTGAAGGTCCATGTGATACCATAGTAAAGGTTTCAAACTTATTTGACAGCATTGTGGGCATGTTTCCCCCACCAATGTTACCTACGGGTCCTGGATGCACACTTGGACTTAAAAAAATAGCTTTTAAACCATTCTTNNTCAAAAAGTCCTTCAAGGGCATTTGAGCCCTCAGTTACATGGGCTAAAAATAGGCTTAAGAGTTCCAAACCCCCGACTCCAAGGTTCCGTTTCATTGGAGATTCTATAATAACCACAAATGAGTAGATAGCAACAACAAGAATTAGGGATGCTATTAATATTTTTATTATTAATGCCAGGATGCTGAAGTAGCCAATATTGGTTGTAATACTAGTTAAAGACACAATTACTATAACCATACTTATTATGAGTGCAGGTTGAGTTACTGCTGCAGGCAGGGATTTGAAAAAATTGATATTTGATGTTCCCCATAGTACAAGGATTCTAATGGCGAATATAATCACACAACCATAAACAAGGGCGTCTATAGTGTAGCTATAAATTGAAAATGATGAAATAAGACTTCCGACCAGATAAACAAATCCTACAATTAGCATTGACAATAGAGAAAGGAACATGGATTGTTTCATCTTCATATGCCTTCCCTCAAGGGCATTTATCATTGGCTGGGTAACTGCACCACTCATTATGGATGTCAAACCAAATATGAGAAATCCTGCAGCACCTCCATATATAATACTNNAAAGCTTAAAACTACCATACTCGCAATTGAGAATGTTGTTCCTGGAAGGGATACAATATATTTGCTTAAACCCATTATTCTATCTGAACTCGGCATGATTTACCTCTAAATAATAGATTAATTCATTTGTTAAATTGATTATTTATGAATATTTAGATACTTAATTTGGGAATTTTTTTTAATCTGGATTTATCTGTAATGAAGTTGAATATCATTATGTTAGTACTTCTAATGTTTATATACATCATTTGATTTATGTTAATGATGTTTATAAAAGGTGAACTTTATGAATGTGAAACTTAAAACCCCAATTTCATCAGATGAAACAGAAAATTTAAGGATAGGAGACATTGTTTACATTTCGGGTAAAATTTATACTGCCAGGGACAGTGCTCATAAAAGGATGGTTGAAGAGGGATCCCCTGTTGATATTAAGGGTGCCGTTATTTTCCATGCTGGACCTATAATAAGAAAGTCAGAGGATAAATATGAGATGATAGCAGTAGGACCTACAACCAGTACCCGGATGAATCCTTATGAACCCCAAATATTAAAAATGGGTGCCGGACTCATAGTTGGGAAGGGTGGCATGGATGAAGCCACTTCAGAGGCTCTGATAAATTGTAAGAAAGCTTACCTTTCTGCAGTTGGTGGATGTGCAGCACTATATGTTAAATCTGTTTTAAAAATTAATAACGTTCACTGGCTTGAATTGGGAGTTCCTGAGGCAATATGGGAACTTGAAGTTAAAGAATTTGGTCCATTAATCGTTACTATGGATTCAACCGGTGGCAATCTCTATGAAGAAGTTAAAAAAAGAGTATCTTCCTAAGGAATTCGCTGATCTTGATTTTCCACTTGAAGGCTTCACAGATACTCATATTCATACAGGTCCCGATGTAAAACCTCGATTAATGACAGATGTGGAGGCAGCATTGAGTGCTAAGGAAGAACGGATGCATTCGATTGTTATAAAATCTCATCATGAACCTACATCGGGAAGGGCTTTAATAGCATCAGAAGTTACGAGGTTTCCAGTTTATGGTGGTGTGGCTCTTAATAGTAGTGTAGGTGGATTAAACTCGAATGCTGTTGAAGTTTCGGCCTTGATTGGAGGTAGATTCGTGTGGTTTCCAACAATTTCCTACTCTTCTGTTTTGATGGACTGGTCTAGGGTTGAAGATATACTCCACATTGTAAGGGAAAATCAAATGGTGATATCAACAGGACACTTGAAACCAGTAGATATTTTCACCCTGATAGATATGGCAAAAAGTATGGGAATATGGAGAATAATTGTTAATCATCCATTAACTGAAGTTGTTGGTGCCAGTTTAGATGAACAAGTTGAGATGGCTGCCCATGCATATCTCGAACACTGTTATGTGGCATGCATGGAAAGGCATGATAACCTTGATCCCGGATTGATCAGAGATTCGATAAAAAAAATTGGAGCTAAAAGGTGTTTGATGGCAACAGACTTTGGTCAGATCCATAATCCATGGCCTGTTAATGGTATGAAGCTTTTTATTAATTCAATGTTACAAAAGGGGGTTTCAATTGGCGATATCCATACAATGTGCAAGGATAATCCACAAAAACTGATAAAGATCTAATATAACGTAAAATTAAAATTTTATAACATTCACTGATTAATAATGTGAGACTAAATTTTTAAATTATAGCAAGTTTTCCTGCGGTGGTTATTTTGAGTTGATCGGGAGCAATAAATCCCATTTCTCTTAACTCTCGAATATGGTTGTAGGTCATTCCTCTGCTTATTCCAATTTTCATTGCAAGATTCTTAACACTTTCTCCATTGTCTTTAAGCTTTTCTAAAACCACTCTTTTAGTTGCGGATAGTCCGAAATTTAGTATTGGGAGGTCAATAACCTGACTGTCCTCTTCTGTAATGTAAACGATTCTTTCAATGTCTCCGTGTCTTGCATAGCAACCGAAGAGAGCACCTAATGCTTGAGGCTTTCTACCTCCGCTTATGTTTACAAATATATTCCTGTTGTTGGTTCTCTCATTTTCTATTACATCTACAGTGTCCTGTGCAATCCTAACCACATCGTAGAGGCTGGTAATTTTGGTTTCAATTTCTATAAAGTTTCCAACTGTATCTTTGATTATCTGCTCAACTTGGAGTTTTTCCCTGGGAGCATCTTCTTCCCTTAAAAGAACAACTTTTTTGCATGAAAATTGTGTTATACAAACCATAATAGGTTCTATTGAGTAAATAGTTGATATTAAAGTGTATTCCATTTTCAGTCCTTCTTGAAATTTTTTTTATTAAATTTATTCTAAATATAACTCTTAATATTAAATTATGATTAATATTAATTATACATCTATAGTATAATATTAATATATTTATTTGGAATTGTATGCATTTTATATTTCGTATAAGGTAATTCATAATGTTATAATATTATGATTGAATATTCTAATATAAAAAATAATTATTGGATAATAATTGTACAAATAATCATAAAACATTATTGTTATTTATAAATTTTAATTGTTAATATTTACTTCATATCACACGATTCTATTGGATCTGATTGAATTGGTATAGTAAAATGAAATGTTGACCCATCTCCAACNNCAAGCTTTAAATGAGGTGGATCTGGTTCCTGAAGAAAAAATTCTAGTAATTGAAGATGAGACCATAACTGCTTTAGAGATACAGAACAAACTCGAAAGCTGGGTATATGAGGTTGTTGGGTTGGCAGGATCTGGAGAAGATGCCATTAATTTAGCCAATGAAAAGGGAACAGATCTAATCCTGGCTGATATTGTATTAAGGGGAGATATAGATGGAATAGATTCTGTTGAGCGTATATCCCGTAATTCATGTCCCTGTAATATATTTGACAGCACATGCAGATGGGGATACATTTGAACGGGCTAAATTAACTAAACTCTTTGGATATTTTATAAAACCATTCAATGACACGGAGTTAAGGTACAGCATCGAAATAGCACTCTTAAGAAGGGATTTTGATTATAAAAACCATGAATTCATTGAAAAAGAGCGCATGAGTACAGTCAGAGACTTCATGTTGAGTTCCACACGTGCAATCACATCACAGGTCAGAATAGAAGATAGTGCAAGTTTTTTAAGAGAATTTACCAAGTTTTTTGAGAGTAATATGAAATTAAAATTCGAAAGAGAACTTAATGTTAACCATGGTTCACTTAACAATCAGGAATACTCAAGAAAAGTTTTATCAGAGTATATTGCGTGGATGGCTCATATGCTCACAAACCTGGGCTACAGAGTGGAAACAGGAGCCGATGAATTTGCTGTAACTGAATGCTTGTGGAGTCCAAATCCTCCTAGATGCAGTTTTCAGATCAATCTGATAATAATAAAATCAATTTCTATAAATTCTTGTAAATATTAGAAACTACAAAAAATATGCTTGAAATTTCAAATGGAAGAATTATATGCAAAAACATCCCGGAGAATGGAATAATGAAGGAATTGCTTTCTTTGCAAATGGCCAATACAATGAGGCATTGAAATGCTATGATGCTGCTCTTGAAATTGATCCAAATTTTATAATGGCACTTAACAACAAAGGAAATGCATTAAGGATGCTTAAAAGATATGATGAAGCCATAGAATCATATGATAAGGCCATTTCTATAGATAAAAAAAATTCTGAACTATGGACGAACAAGGGAGCTGTTTACTACGAAATGGAAGACTATAATTTGGCCATAAAATGTTATGACCAAGCTTTAACCTTAAATCCTGAAAATACTAATGCTTTGAGTAATAAGGGTGCTGCATTTGCCAATTCTGGTGACCTTGAGTCTGGTATGAAATGTTTTAGCAAGGCATTAGAAATCAACCCTTTGGACGTGAATGCTAGGATAAACAGGGACAAACTCAGGGATTTCTTGGTGGGTCGGGATTAAGATTCACTTTCAACATCTAACATTAACAAGTCAGAATAATGCACATCGTAGTAACGGAAAAGATCGTTAAAATGTTTGAAACGTTTAATTCCACTTTCGGTTACATGGTATTTCTCGTTATCAATAGCAATAAAATTTCTTTTAAGTAACGGGTCCATTATTTGGTCAAATTCATTTGTAAATCCAATTTTATCCTCGGGAATCAAATTCAATTCACTTAAAACTGGTATGTACGTTTTTGTATACATATTTTCAAGTGAATATAATATTTCCTCTTTTCTTACAAGTTCCCTAGCCCAGATCGCGAATATAACCCATATTCTGAATGCTTTCATTTTCCCTTCTTCAACATAATCTCCTACAGGTGTTTTATATTTGTGCAGGTCTGTTTCCTCACCTTTCATTGAGTGTACTGCATCTTTTAAAAGTCCCACAGCATCTATGAATATTCTAAAGGCTACAACAGCACCAACAACCGCGTCAATATAGTATATTCCAAATATTGAGAATATAGCTCCAATTACAACAGATGATGCTATGAATATATGGTTNNCGTTGATAAAAGTATAACCCTGCATAAACAAAGATTGCAATTCCCTCAATTATGATCACTAGGTTAGGATCAACTATTGGTTTAATTGTTGAAGTCAATGCTGCATATATTCTTGAGAGAGACTCGAATCCAACTGTTATGGATGCAACGAATAGAAGTATTATCACAAGGAGGGTGCTCAGAGATTCCCTTTTAAACTTGATACCTACCCACACAAGAAATGCGGATATTGTATCGGTGGCACTGTCTGTTCCGTCACTTATTAGTCCTACACTACCGGTTAAAAAGCCAATTGATAATTTAAAGAAGGCCATTATTCCGTCAACGGCTGTTGTATTAATTGCTGCACTTGATGGTTTAAATAATCTATTTTTAATTAATTCCGCCCTTTTTCCAAGTACTGATACTATATTTGATGCTATTAATTTCCCTTGGTCGGTGAGTTCATATTTTCCATCTGTTTTTTTGATTAAACCTTTTTCAGTCAATTCTATAAGGTAATCTTCAGTTTCAGTGTTTTTATTTAGTATTTCTTCCTTTCTTAACCATGAGTAGTACTTATCGTAAATATGATCCCTAAAACGGAAGATTAGAAGTAATATCCTGCCAAGAATGTTATAAGTTTTCCCGTAATGAACGTTATACCATATACTCGAAATGAAAACAATGGTACTATCTTCTAATTCACTTAGACTTATCGTATCACTTTTTAAAATAGCCATGAGAATGAATTTTTCGTATCCAATTGGTTTATATCCGTCTTTACTCATTTTTAACTACCACTATATTTATTTTAATATACTATGGTTTCAGTCCTTATATATTGTAGTGATAGTGGATCTAAAACTTATGATGTAATTTATGATTATTTAATTATGATTAATTAAAATTTAGAATTTATGAAAAAAAAAGATTTAAGATCACAACATTTGGATAACATATTATAGTTGAATTATTTTTTGAGAATATTTTTCTTAAATGTTATTTGAAGATTTTAAAATTGAAAATTCGATCAAAATTGATTTTTCAAATATTAAAAACAATAAAATATTTATTATTTTCCTCCAACAATTTATAGAAAAATTTACTTTCATACATGATCAAATTTGAATGATCATAATTTTTAGTTAAAAAAATAAATTCGATGAAAATGCATCTAATACATTAGTCGGTCTAGGGGTCTTGAACAAGATANNTGATGTGATTAGTAGTCCCTGGCGGAGTCGAACCGCCGTCGAAAGATCCAGAGTCTCACAGGATTGCCACTACCCCAAGGGACTAAAAATGTACGGGCTTTACCCGTAAATCTCAAGATAGAAAGCCCAGTTTCATGATTTGATTTCATAGTATATAACGATTTGGGACGGATGATTGAATTAGTTAAAATAATCAGTTAGAAGTAGTAATTAATTATTATACATTCATATAAATGAAAAATTTTATTTTTTTTAATCAAAATTTACTAAATAATTGATTAATTTTGAATTTATATTCCCATGTGGTTTTAGGATCAATAAAATGGATTGAATTTCATTTTATTCTATAAATAATTTTATATAGTATTTATATTCAATTAAATATCATCATGATAGTCATTAATCGGAAATCAAAAATTTTAATTTTATTATTTATAACCTTGACCTTGGCCATATTACCTACTTATGCTGCTGTATCTCCAGGCGATTCCAATATATATGGAGTAAATAAGACGTCTACAACACCAGCAATAGAAGTTTCTAATGCCCCGAGTAAGTATACTATTACTCCATCCACAAAGCCCAATGATGCTAGTGTGTTAAGGTACACAACTCTTAATAAATATACTAAAAATTATTATACTATCATTACTATTATGAAGAAGTTTGAAAAATCTGGTGGGGGAACGTTAATCCTTAAAAGAGGTACTTATACAATTACTAATACTATCCCCATTCCATCTAATGTAAATTTGATATTAGAAGATGGTGTTATAATTAAAAAAGGTACTCATACAGGAACAAGTAAATTTTCAGCTTCATCAACCCTATTCCAATTAGTCAAACCCAGTAAAATTAAGACAGTTAGAGCTTATTCTAAATATAATGGTGTTAAGAATGTGAATATAATCGGGTTAGGCAATTCTATTATTGATTTAAGATATTTATATAATGATATTGCATTAGTTTGTGCACATAATAAGAATATCCAGATTCAAGGAATAACATTTAAAAATATGTATAGTGGCCATTTCATAGAATTGGACGCCACTAATGGTATGAAAATTAGTAATTGCAAATTTTTAAATGCTAAGGATTCATCTGGCCTTTATAAAGAAGCTATTAATATTGATACTCCTGACGGGAATACAAAAGGATTTAATAATATATGGGCCACTAATGATAAAACTCCGGATTATAACATTGTGATCGAAAATAATGTATTTAATAATTTGGAGAGGGCAATCGGTACTCATAAATACTCTCAATATACAACTAATGGAAAATATGTTACTGGACATGGACAAATATATCATACCTGGATTATTATACGTAATAATTACATAACAAATATACGAAGCGATGCAATAAGAGTACTAAACTGGAAAGATTCACAAATTACTAACAACTACATATCCACTATTACAAGAAACTCCCAAAACTATCGAGGGATACTTGCTAGCGGTGCAATTAACCTAATGATTAAGAATAATTATTTTCAGGACATGAATCGCCCTATAGAAATCAAGGCATATAAGAACACTGGTGCTGGATCGATGTATTCGGTTACTTATAACAGTATTACAGATATAAACTTCTTTGATATGGCATATAATCTCTGTAATCAAGTTACTGAGACATTCGCTAGGTATTCGAATATATTACATGTATACACCAATGAGAGATTAATACCACTTTTAACTTAGATTGTAATTAATTTCTGAATTTTGTTATTGGTTTAACAATCTCAAAAAAAATAATAGAAAAACATCTAGGAAAAATTTGGGCTGAATCCGAACCTGGAAAAGGAAGTATATTCTACTTTACCATACCCATTCAAAGTTATTAAACTATTTTTTCTTCTGTTTTCTTTTGTATATTTCGTTTTGTGAATCATAGAATATTTGAAATATGTTAGTGGGATCCATAAGTATCTCATTGGCTTTAATAGGCATTAGGTATGTAATATTCTGGAATTATTAGATTAATCCATATTGATAATAACTGTGAGGATTTATCATATTCTAATTCAGATTTAAGGTTGTATTCGCTATTGATATATAATTTGTAATTCTTTAATCGATCTTTTAAAAAATAATATTGATCTAGATGAACTTCTGAATCCTCCAATGTAACTGATATGTTAACTATATTTTCGTTTTTGTTTATTTGGATATCGTTGGTTTTTAACATTATAAGTTCTAAAGTTAATTTTGGTCTTTATAACAGATATATTTGACGAAATATTACTTTAATGATCTTTGTTCACCTTGATGCAATTAAATACATTTATTAAAGAGGCAATATATGGATATACAGATGCAAAAGGATAAGAAACTTACTCGGCTGGGATGGCTTCTGAGCATGATAAATCTAAAAAGATTGATTTCTTCGCCTAAATTAATTAAAAAATATCATCAGAATTTGAAATAAATTTTTTTAATAACGTCATTTAAAGTGGTACTTCGTTATAGCATTGTTTAACGAAGTAAATATATATTTTACAAATTTCCCAAAAGAACTATTTAGATGGTAAATTATAAAAAAAACCCTTTAAGACATTATCAAATTAATTAAAAAAAATAGTTAATTAATAGTATTACTAAAGCTATTCTATTCGCTCCATATAACTCTTAAATATAAGTGATAATTATTTGGTTGTTTCGATTGGCAAAAAAAATTAGCTAAAAATAAATTATTCAATTGCGGTACATTCAATGATTTTAGAAACTCTTGAAATTATATCCAAATAAAAAAAAGAAGAAAGAAAGTTTTTGTTTTTTTTCTTTAGAATGGTAGTGTTGTGTATATGCCGTTTAATATGTAATTTGAAGTGTTCCAGTTTGTTATAACTCCTAATGAGTTACTGTAGCTTGTTGCGTCTGCAGTGTACCACTTACCATTTACATATAATTGAGCCCATACATGACCGTACCATGTTCCACTGTTAAACTGACATGTTCCATGGACGTATCTGGCTGTTATTCCAGCATCCCTTGCTAGTGCTACGAGAAGGTTTGCTGTATCACAACAATTTCCTGTCATGTGTGCTAATGTTCCTGCTGCACCATATTTGGTGTTGTAGTAGAATGAATAGCTAATATTGTCTCTAACCCAGTTAAATATATTCACTGTACTATCGTAGGCTGATGTAGAACCCGCTGTAAGCGATTTTGCGAGTGCAGCCACTGAACTTGTATCTGGTTGTGCAACTGAATTTGATGATATTGTTTTTATTGATAATCCTACTTTTGCTATGTTACTTTTGAATGTGGCTATAGGAATTTGTCTGGTTCCAAAACTTACGAAATTTGGTAATCTACCATATCTAGCATAGAATAGTTGAACTCTGGAAACTCCTGACTTAAGCTGAGCCACTGTTAAACCATTTACTTTGATTGTGTTTAATTTTAAGCCCACTTTGGCTATGTTTTTCTTGAACGTGGCTATAGGAATTTTCCTGGTTCCGAAACTTACGTATTTTGGTAATCTACCATTTTTATTGAAGTAAGCTTGAACTCTAGAAGTTCCAGACTTTAATTGAGCTAATGTTAAACCATTTACTTTTATAGGTGCTCCTGCTGCCATTGTGCTATTTATAGGGGAATTTATTGAATTTACTGTTACATTTTTGATATCATTATTAGTATTAGAATTATCGGTTGTGTAATTGGATGAACTGTTATCTAAACTGGTATGGTCTAAATATGTAGCAGATGTACTAGCATTTGTCTGGTTTACGGATGCAGCACTTGTTGTACTAACATTCAAAACCAATGCTAAACTACAAAATAGTAGCACTGATAAGAACAATTTTCTATTAATTTTACCGCCTCCAAGTTTGACAAACATGGAACTGATTATTTTATGATTATCAAACCTATAAATTAATCAACTCAACATCATTAATAAATGCTTTGGTTTAATTCTCCAAAAAAGGCAGTCTTACAGCTATTTTATTAATTTAAGAAGTACTATGAGCTTATTGATATTATGAATTATGGATAAACCCGCTCCATTGGTATTTTTAACAAATAATGGCATTTAAATTATTATTTCCCATAATTATGCGTATATATTTTTTTTTAATGATTATTAAATACTTCACAATCATAAAAAACTGCTATTAATGAGTAGTAACTGTATGAAAATGTATAATTTTTTTTATTTTATAATAAAATCGCTTTAAGCAGTTTTTTATTAAATTTAATGGATAAAACTTTCATTTTTTTTAAATTCTTTTAATTTTTTTTACAAACCAATTTTGATCAGTATAATCATATTCATGATGTTCCAAATTTGCAATATGCTTTTCCTGACAAACGAGAAGGTAAATTAAAGGTGTCGCTAAAAATTGAAGGTGATCATTTAGAACTAACAATCTGCGACAATGGTATTGGTATCTCTAAAAATATTGATTTTAAGAACACAGATTCTCTCGGACTGCAACTGGTTAACAGTTTAACAGATCAGATGATGGTGAAATAGAATATGATGGTAGTAATGGAACTAAATTCAAGATCACATTAAAGAACTTGTATACAAAGAAAGGATTTAATATTTAATTTATACCTTCAAACATTGTTTTAAATATTGGTTTGTTAAACCATTATATTCAGCGAGTTAAAAAATTTAAACTAACAATAGAATGGTGGCAATTTTATGGCAACAAAGAAGAAGGCAACATTAACAATTGATAAAGAACTTAAATCAAGGATGAAAACGTTCAAAGAAGCACTTAAAAGTGAGGAAAAGAAGATTGAGCTTCATGACAGTATTTATGGATCAGAAGTGCTCATCAGGTTCGAAATTTTCCTTCCTTCAAGAGATCCACTACNNGTTCGAAGTTTTCCTGCCTTCAAGAGATCCGCTGCTCTTGACTGACGGTCTTTTCTTGTATATGAACGATTCGGGCGAGATTGTAGATGCAGAGTACTATATAAATGTTGATGATAATGTAACTGTATCAAAACTTAAATCTAATGATTTAAAGGTTGTTAAAGAACTTTTTAACGATTCTTTTTCCTTGGAAATCGAATAATTTGTGTAAATATGCAGAGACGATTATAATAATTTTTTTTATTTTCATTTTTTTTATAATATGGTTTGGATATTCCAGGAATTATTTAAATGGTAAAAAATCTTATTTTCGAAAAAAATTAATAATTAAGTTATTTTGTAAAAGTTAAATACCAATAAAATTCATATATAATTTGAATAAACTAGAATTAATCTATAATTAAAATTGATTCTAGAAATGTACAAAAATTCGGGAGTGAAATTAGTTTATAATTTTTGTAAACTCCAACCAATTAGTGGTTGTTTATTCCTGATTTACAGCTATCCATAAATTTTCTCAATTAGTACATGGAGGAATCGTTAGAATGCGCAGTTTTGAAAAATTAAGTTCCTTGAAGGATTATATTCCTCTCAAAAGGAGTGAATCTGGAGCGAAAAATATAGGTCTTTTGGTGGATGGCCCTAATATGTTAAGAAAGGAGTTCAGTCTTAATCTTGATCTTGTTAGGGATATAATATCCGAATATGGTAACATGAGGGTTGGAAAAGTCCTTTTAAACCAATATGCCTCAGATAAACTTATAGAGGCAATTGTTAACCAGGGTTTCACACCCATAGTAGTTGCTGGTGACACTGATGTTTATATGGCAGTTGAGGCCATGGAATTAATTTATAATCCTAATATTGATGTTATTGCTCTTATGACTCGTGATGCTGATTTTTTACCCATAATTAATAAGGCTAAGGAAAATGGAAAGGAAACAATTGTTATAGGTGCTGAACCTGGTTTTAGTGCAGCACTACAGAACTCTGCTGATAGTGCAATTATTTTAAAATCTGACAACATCAAAAAAAAGCATGAATAGGGCCGAAAATGCTTATTAATTCTTTAGTTGATGAGGTTAATCGAAGAGATGCATCCCTCAGGATAATTAAATCCATACTCCAAAACAATGGAAGAGAAGGATTCTACGATTTAACAGGGTTAGCGGGCGGATTCCCCATATTAACAGAAGATAAAGCTCTTTTAGAAACATATGCAGGACCCGCTGTGTTTGAGGAGGCAATACAAATACTTGGAAAAATTCATCTGGGCGGTGAACATGTTCTGGCTCTAAATAGAACCAGTTCAGGCATCTTAGCGGCTGTAATTGCTTTGGTAAAAAAAGGCGATGAGATTGTGCATTTTCTCCCCAAATCACCTGCCCACCCTTCCATCCCTAGAAGTGCTGAACTAGTAGGAGCCACTTACAGGGAATTTGAGGATATCAAAGAATTTGAGATTGGTGAAAATACTTCACTAGTTTTTATAACCGGATCAACCATGGATCACGATGTTATTACAAAAAAGGATTTTTTAAGGGTTGTTGAAATTTCAAAGTCCAAAGAAATTCCTGTAATTGTTGATGATGCTTCTGGGGCCAGATTACGTACAATTGTATATAAACAGCCGCGTGCTATGGATATGGGTGCTGATGTAACAATAACTAGTACAGACAAACTAATGGACGGGCCAAGAGGTGGATTAATGTCTGGAAAATCAGATATAATGATTAAAATTAAATCCAAGGCCCATCAATTCGGATTGGAAGCACAACCACCCCTAGTTGCGGGTATGGTCCGAGCTCTAGAAAATTTAAGTCCTGAAAGAATTCTCGAAGCATTTGGTAATAAACATGATCTTTACAATGCTTTAAAAAATGATTTCAGTGGTGTTAAAGAGACCCCAACTGGTATTATGTTAACACCAGAAGCTATTAACTTAGAATTAAATCATAGAGGTTTAACAACCGATTTCAACCATGATGATCTGGCTTATTTATTTGCAATGTTGTTACTAAGAAATCATGGTATCATAACCATTCCAGCTGTAGGAATGCCTGGTGCTTCTGCTACCATACGAATTGATCTGGCATCTAATGATGCAGAACGCATATCAACACAAAAAATAGTAGACGCCTTTAAAGATACTTTGATTCAACTCATTAATATTATTGATGATCCCAATATCTGTAAATCAGTTCTATACTATTAAATTGTGAAACAAAGTTTTTTTTGGATTAAAACAATATTTTCATTTATATTTTAATTTCTTTAGTCCATAAACACTTTTTTGGAGGTTTTATATTTATCGAAGTTGATGGATCCTATGGTGAAGGCGGTGGAGCAGTTCTTCGTATAGCAACAGCACTATCTGCAGTGACATCTAAACCAGTCCATGTTACTAATATACGTTCAGGAAGACCTAAACCTGGACTTATGGCCCAACATTTGAATGCTGTTAAGGCTGTAGCTGCCCTATCAAATGCATCATTAAGTGGCTTGGAGTTGGGATCAACTGAAATCTTTTTTAACCCAGAATCCTTAAGTGGTGGAGATTATAAAATTGATATAGGTACTGCTGGAAGCATTACACTAATTCTCCAGGCTTTTATGATCCCTGCAGCTTTTGCTGATGGTCCAGTTACAATAAACATAACAGGTGGGACTGATCTTCGATGGTCTCCCAGTGTTGATTATCTTGAAAATATTACGCTTCCGATTTTAAAATTAATGGGATACAAGGCGAGAATAAACATCCTAAAAAGGGGCCATTATCCTCGTGGAGGGGGAATGTTAAAACTTGAAGTTGACCCAATAAAAAATTTGGAACCTTTAAATGTATCCGATCTGAAATTTGACTGTATTAAAGGTGTTTCGCAGGCGATTAAACTTCCTGTACATATTGCAGAAAGACAGGCCAAGAGTGCTGAGAAGATCCTCTTAAAAGAAGGATACAATTCAAAAATTAAAATCAAAACTTCAGAAAAGGCCATAGGTCCTGGTTCCAGTATCTTCCTCTGGACAAATGGTTCAACACCAGTTAGTGGCAGCGCTGTCGGCGAACCGGGTAAAAGAGCCGAAAAAGTTGGGTCTGAAGCTGCAAAAGAAATTTTATATCATATTTCCCGTAGATCTGCTGTTGACAGATACATGGGTGATCAAATAATACCCTACATTGCATTAGCGGGTAAATCAAATGTAAAAACAGCTGAACTCACACAACACGCCCTTACCAATATACATGTAACAGAGAAGTTTATTAAGAGAAAATTTCGTGTTGAAGGAATGCTTGGTGAATCTTCTCTGATTAGTGTTGATTAAAAATTTTTTGAAAGAATTATTTTATATTCTATTTTTTTTGAGTCTTAATGGAGAAAATTATTCTAGGTATCGTTAATGTGGAGGCATTCACCGGATATCATTTTTCTTAGGCTACCATCTTCAAGTTCTAGAATAAGAATTCCGTCTTTGTTAATACCCACTGCTTCGCCTCTGACAGTTTTACCTCTAGTTCTAACTTCAACATTGTTTCCGATGGTTTTAGATAATAAGCGCCATTCATTTAGAATTTCTGGAAATTTACCATCTTTGAATTGGTTGTATAAATCTTCAAATTTTAGTAGGAACTTTTGTACTAGCATAGCTCCATTTATTTCTGTATCTAATTCATTTTTTAGTGATGTTGCATCCTTTTGAAGGTTTGGTGGGAACAATGGTATTTCCACGTTCATGTCTATACCTATTCCAACGATTACATAGTTAACATTATTTATGCTGGCGTTGACTTCGGTTAATATGCCGCAGACTTTTTTATTTCCTATCAGTATGTCGTTAGGCCATTTTATGCCCACGTCAAGTTTTAATTCTTCTTTAAGAGTTTCTGCTACTGCTACTCCTGTTACCAGTGTTAGCTGCGGCGCTTTTGATGGAGCAATATCTGGTCTGAGTATTATACTCATCCATACCCCACCAGGGGGTGATATCCATGTTTTACCTCTTCTGCCCTTTCCCCTATTCTGGATTTCTGCAACTACTACGGTTCCTTCTTCAGCACCCTCTTCAGCTAAGTACCTCGCTACGTCGTTAGTTGAATCAACTTCCTTGAAGTAGTGAATATCATGGCCTATAAAATCTGTTTTGAGATCCTTTTTAACTTCGTATGGTAGAAGAAGATTTGGAGTTTTAATAAGCCTGTAGCCTAATTTAGAGTGATTTATGATGTATCCTTCGTCTTCCAGCGTATCAAATTCGTTTTCTATTTCTTTTTGGGATTTACCCGTTTTATTTACTAGTAATTCTACAGGAACGTATTCATCCTTTTTTTCGTAAAGGGTTTTTAATATCTTTCTTTTAGTCATATAAATACCTCTTTACCTATTATTGGGTTTTTTTTATTGATTCTGCCATATAACTTGAAACAGCAGCTGATACTGCTGCAACCTTTCTTGAAGGCAAAAATGTAGATTTAAGACGAGCTTCCATTTCTTTATCCTTCTGGATAACTTTCTCAATATTTTCGTTGATCTCGTTTTTGTATTGGTCAACGAAGTGTGTGTGGAGATTTGCATCCCTGAAGTGCTGATTGGACATCATAGATTTATGAAATGGAATAGTGGTTTTAACACCAAGTATGATGTATTCAGATAGAGCTCTTTGCATCCGTGCAATTGCTTCGTTACGTGTTCTTCCCCAAACTATTAGTTTGGATATCATTGAATCATAAAAGGGTGGTATTGTGTAGTTGTTGTAAACACCACTATCTACCCTTACACCGTTACCTCCAGGGGAACGGTAACCAGTAATCTTGCCGGGATTAGGTGCAAAGTCGTTCAGAGGATCTTCTGCATTTATTCGACACTCTATTGCATGACCCCTTACAGATATATCGTTCTGTGTACAGCAGACCTCTCTACCGGACGCTATTTTAATCTGTTCTTTGACAAGGTCCACACCTGTAACAACTTCTGTTACCGGATGTTCTACCTGGATACGGGTGTTCATCTCAAGGAAGTAATATTCACCATNNCATCTGTCATAATAGGTGATGGTGATTCTTCAATAAGCTTCTGATGCCGTCTTTGTATAGAACATTCCCTGTCAGCAACATGAATGGTGTTTCCGTGTTCATCTGCAAGGATCTGGAATTCTATGTGTCTCGGCTCTTCAACATACTTCTCGACATAGACTGTCGAGTCTCCAAAAGCAGATGCAGCAACAGAACG
>PMMV01000007.1 GCA_003162115.1 Methanobacterium sp. | reverse complement strand
TATGACAGGCTACGCCCAAATAAATGGATATAGAGGAAACACATCTATTAAAAAAAGGATTGAATATGATATATATTACGTTGAAAACTGGAATTTGTTTTTGGATGTAAAAATATTTTTCATGACCTTCCGTAATTTCTTCAAAAATGCATATTAAGTCTTGTGATAATAGCTATGAAATAAATATTTCTTGGGGTCAATTTTATGCTCGACAGGATGATATCCAANNGTTTGGATTGGAGGCATAATATTCGGTCTGCTTTTTACTATACTAATATGGATCCTAGGACCAAACCTGAACCATTTCATTGTTACATTCTTACCATTTCAGGGAGGTTTCTCGTACTACTGGAAACTTCCAACCCGAAACTTCTGGACAATGGCCATTGTATGGGCATTTTATCTGTCAAACCAGTTTTTGATATGGGGTGTTATCTACTGGGCCCAGAAAAATCTTACCAGACAAAAAACCAATCCAACCTATGATCTTACCAAGTACAACCTTGTTGTAATTGCAATAATGGTTTTTTTCATATTTTTACATCTAATCCAAACCCAAATATGGTTTGATGGACTTGCACAGGACACACCAATACTCAGTAGTATGGGATCGGTTATAATCCTTTTATCCATGGTCATAATACTCATGAATCCCATTCGTGGAGTTTTCTTGGGACGTAAGGCTAGTAAACCGTACACAGCCATTGTCACAGATTTTTTCAGGCATAATCATATGTACATCTTCTCATGGGCATTGATTTACACCTTCTGGTTCCATCCTATGGCATCATATCCACAACTATTATCCGGATTCTTTTACATGTTCTTACTATTTACCCAGATGAGTCTGGCGTACACCAGAGTGCATCTTGATGTAAGGTGGATAGTTACCCTTGAAAGCTGGGTAGCTATACACGCTCTGATTGTTGCATTTTTCAACACACAGTACTTTGGAAGTGTTGATATTTGGCCGATGTTCTTTACAGGTTTTGCATTTATGTTCGTTTTCACGTACATGTATGCACTCCATATCAAAAAAAGCACTCGTATTATAATAACAGCACTCTACTTTGCCTTTTTAATCTGGCTTTATATACCAAAACCATATGGATTAGGACGTGACCCTTCATTCCTTTACAGACTGGAATTCCTTTGGATACCTATAATACTCTATGGACTATCATTACTGTTTGCAGGAGTAGTGTATCTATGGTATAAAAGAAAAGATCAAATAATATCCAGTTAAATATAAAAAAATTATATATACACAAAAATTTTTTGCTATAAGCTCTTTTCTGAGAATATTTTACCTAATATTTTTTTTGAAATTAGATTTATGAACAATATTAATGACTGATGTATAAACGAAATTTGTTCCATTAAAAAAAAATGGTTTTTTTTTAAGGATTTGATCCATTCTATTTTTATAACTTTAAATATAATGTTACAATATAATCTGTAAGGGGATAGTTAATTAATGAGTTTTAATCAAAGTAAAGGTCACCGAATATTCTATTTGGATCAATTGAGAGCTTTAGCAATTGCTGGAATTGTTCTTTGTCATGTAGCCAATCTATGGATTGGTTCATCTCATAGTAACCTCAACTGGATTGTTCATGATTTTTTCAATATTCTAGGAAGGTTTGGAGTTCCTGTATTTTTAATGTTATCAGGTGCATTGCTTTTAAATAGGAATTACGCCATTTATGAGTTTATAAAAAGAAGATTTCCGCGTATTTTAAAGCCTTTTATATTCTGGATGAGTATTGCTCTAGTATTTGGGATTATTGCTCAAGATAAATTTTCAATTTTCAGTTCTATGTTTATTGCAATATCTTATATAGTTAAGACGTTTTTAGCTAATCGATGGTATGTCTGGATGATTATAGGCGTTTATTTAGTAATGCCCATTATCAATGACTTTGTAAAAAATAGGGGTTTAAAGGGAATTGAGTATTTTTTAAGCTTGTTAGTAATAACTTCAATCCTTTATTCTTTAAGTCTTTACTTCCATTATTCATTGTATTATCTTGATTTGGGCATATTTGTTGGGCCTTTAGCTTATGTGTTTTTAGGATATTATATTCATAATAAGGAATTTAATTTAGCTCCGGTTAACTTAGTTATTTTAGGTCTAGCAATGTTTGTTTTCGCAGTTTTAGTGAAGACTATTTTAGTATATCTAGGACATTTTAACTTATCTATGTTCTTTTATTATAGTTACTTGTCCAAAAGTTATATAGAAATTGATATTTTCGCTTTTATACAGGCTTCCGGTATCTTCTTGGTGTTTAAATATTTAAATGACGTAAATGTAAAAGGAACAACCTTGAAAATTTCATCCTTTTTAAAAGATGGAATTATTGGTAGATTAACTACTTCATTAAGTAGATGTAGTTATGGCATTTATCTGAACCATTATCTTCTTATTGCAATAATTAGTCTATTAAGCTTGAACCTGCTTAAACATAGTGCCTTAAAATGGATACCCCCAATATTTATATCTGTTTTACTAGTGAGTTGGGTTTTAATCTTAGTTGTAGATAAAATTCCTTATTTAAATAATTTATCTGGTGCACATTAAGCTCTCAAATGATTGTTTAATGTCATTTAT
>PMMV01000055.1:34049-41025 GCA_003162115.1 Methanobacterium sp. | reverse complement strand
TTTTCAGGAGGAGTTGACAGTACACTTATAGCCAAAATATCAGATGATCTTGGAGTAGATACAACACTCTACACCGTGGGACATGAAACATCAAGCGATATAAAATTTGCAAGAAAAACAGCGTCAGATATAAATCTTTCCCTGAAAATTAAGACAATAAATGCTGCGGATATAAAAAGATACACAGAGTTTGTATTAAATGCTATTGAAGAGTTCAACATCATGAAATTAGGGGTTGGAATGCCAGCATATGTTGCATCAGAGATGGCGCGTTCAGACGGAGTCAAGGTGGTGATGTCTGGTCAGGGAGCTGATGAGATCTTTGCTGGCTATCATCGTTACATCCAATTTTATATTGATAAAGGTGAAAAGGTTCAGGAAGATCTTATTAAAGATGTAAGAAACCTTTACCATGTCAACCTTCAAAGAGATGATGCTGTGACCATGGCAAACAGTGTCGAGTTAAGGGTTCCATACCTTGACTCTGAATTTGTAGATAAAGCTCTTAAGGTTCCTATGGAATACAAGCTTGATAATGGAGAAGATAATCTTCGTAAGTGTATACTAAGGGAGATTGCTTCAGATATCGGTGTACCGCCCGAAATTGTTAGAAGGCCTAAAAAAGCTGCGCAGTATGGTTCTGGCATTAACAAGATCCTTGTGAAGAAGGTTTTAAGGGATGAAAACTATAAGAATAAACTGGAAGAACTCTACAAAAATTGAAATAACATTACAGCAAAACAGTAAAGTGTTAAAATTTAAATATAAATTCAAATTAATAACAATACATCTTTAGAGTGATATAACATAATTTATTAAATTAAAATTTATAATGAAGGTGATGTAATTTGAAGATAGAGAAAGAAGCCGAAAAAATACTTGAAAGTTTTTCNNAAGGACATCCCTGAACTTGAGGAAACCCATTATATGGTTGACAATGTAAACCTTTCACGTGAAGACGTTGCTGAGGATAAAAATCCTGAAAAAATTTTGAGAAATGCCCATACAGATGAAGAAGGTAATATTATAACTGATAAAGCAAAATGGGTCAGATAATATGAGATTAAATCTTGTTTTAGAACTTTTAGATGTTCCGGGACAGCTTTTAGATGCGCTAGATCCTATAGGGAAGCTTGGAGCCAACATTGTTGCAGTTATTCATCAGCGTGATGTAAAAACTGAACGTGGAACAATACCTGTACACATAAGTATTGAAGGCGATGAGGAAACTCTTAAAAGAGTTTTAAAATCCATTGAAGAAATGAATATTCAGATAATTGAAGTTGACGGTGTTGTTATGAAGGAAAAAATAACAACTATACTGATCGGAAACATAGTTGACCAAGATCTAAGGGAAACTGTCAATGTACTTAACAGTATCGAAGGCGTCAGAGTAGCTGATCTAAACCTGAAAATGTCAGACAATCCAGAGGAATCAGCTTCTAGAATTGTGATTGAAGCAGATTACGGAAGAAAAAAGGATTTAATGGAGAACATAAAAGAATATGGTAATTCTAAAGGATTTTTAGTAATTAACGAGATTTAAGATTTATTCATGTATTTATGGTTAAATTNNGGTTGTTTCCATGAAAAGGGAAATGCTAATTGAAAAATATGGTCTAGATATCAGTATTGTGGCTGTAACAGATAGATCTGGTGCTGCAATCAATCCAAATGGACTGGACATTGAACTTCTCTTGGAAATCAAAGACAAAACCGGCAAAATAGCCAATTATCCAGAATTTGGTGTTTCAGATATTTCTGGAGTTCAAGTGCTTGATGATGTTGATTATGACTGCCTCGTCGAAGTAACACCAACAAATATAGAGGATGGTGAACCTGCCAGAACACACATGCTTAAAGCCATGAAAGACGGTAAAAATGTTGTAACATCCAACAAAGGACCGCTTTCTTTGAATTTCCATGAACTTTTAGAAGCAGCTGATTCTACAAATGCACATTTTAGATATGAAGCTTCAGTTGGGGGTGCAATGCCAATAATAAACTTCTCCCATGAAACCCTGGCAGGTAACAAAATAACATCGGTACAAGGAATCTTAAACGGGACATGTAATTATATTCTTTCAAGAATGGCAAATGAAGGATCTCCTTATTTACAAACACTTAATGAAGCTCAAGAATTGGGCATAGCCGAGACAGACCCAACACAAGATGTGGAGGGCATTGATGCAGCATGTAAAATAGTTATACTTGCAAATTCTGTTTTAAATAGAGATGTGAGTCTAAAAGATGTTAAAATGGAAGGAATAACACGCATTACTCCAGAGTCAATAGCTCTTGCCAAAAAAGAGGGCTTGCTCATTAAACTCATAGGAGAAGCATCCTACGACAATTTAGAAGTTTCACCAAGACTTGTGAGAGAAGGCAGTCCCTTTGCTGTTGATGGTACCCTAAACGTTGCGACTCTTAAAACTGACCTTGCAGATGATGTAACAGTAGCCGGTAAAGGTGCTGGATCAATTGAAACTGCCTCGGCAATATTAAGTGATATTGTAAGTATATGGAAAGCAAGATCATAGGATAAAATGATTAAATTAACTTATTCTATTCAATTTTTAAAAAAGAATTGTATTTCTTTATATTTTTACTCAGAATATTAATAATTTATTGGTAAAGGGATCAAAAAAATGAAATACGTTATTATTATAGGAGATGGAATGGCAGACATCCCGCTGAAAGAATTGAATGGTGAAACGCCCCTTCAAAGGGCTGAAATTCCTAACATGGATATAATAGCATCAAAGGGAGTTAGTGGAATGCTAAAAACTGTTCCCAATCAAATGTTACCCGGATCTGACGTTGCAAACCTTTCAATCATGGGTTACAATCCATCAAAATATTACACTGGGAGGGGTCCTCTAGAAGCTGCTAGTGTGGGGGCACAAATGGATAAAGGAGACGTTGCATTCAGGTGCAACTTTATAACAGAGGATTCTGGCATATTAACCGATTTTAATGCAGGACATATCAGCACAATTGAAGCATCAGAACTTATAGAAACCTTAAATCAGAAATTTTATTTACACGGTAAGTTTTATTTAGGAACAAGCTACCGACATGTCTTTTTATTGAAAGATAAGCAATCTGCTTTATTAGAATCAACCCCACCCCACGATGTAGTTGGCGAATTGTTTGAAGAAAATCTTTTGAAACCATCACTTGATAAAAATGCTGTGTTGCTCAATAAGATTATGATAGAATCCCGTAAAATACTAAAAAATCATCCGATAAATGAGAGGAGGATTGCAGAAGGGAAAAAACCGGCCAATATGATATGGTTATGGGGACAGGGAGTTAAACCAACAATACCTACCTTTAAAGATAAATACGGACTTAAAGGTGCTACAATTACAGGGGTAGACCTTGTTAAGGGTCTTGGAATTTATATGGGACTTACTAATGTCCATGTTCCTGGTGCAACAGGATATTACGATACAGATTACTGTGGAAAGGCTAAAAATGCACTGGAAGCATTAGAAACTCATGATCTTATTTTTATTCATGTGGAAGCTCCTGATGAAGCGGGTCATGCCGGTGATGTAAAAGAGAAGATCCTAGCCATCGAACGAATTGACTACAGGATTCTTGGAAAACTACTGGATGAACTTCCTGGTTTTGATGATTACTCAGTTTCAATACTGCCAGATCATCCTACACCCATCACATTGAAGACACACACCTCAGACCCAGTGCCCTACTCCATGTGTTCAACAGCTGATTCATCGGATGATATTTTAAAATATGATGAGTATTCAGCTAGTAAAGGATCATTGGGAATACAGCCGGGTCATAAATTTATAAAAAATTTCATTAAATACTCTGGATACTAATGATCATTTAAAGGATAGAATGTGAATAATAAAAAGATAATTTTTTCACCATGAAATCAAATATTATTATAAAATTTGTAAATTAAAAAAATAAATATAAAATTTGAAAAATATAGGATATTGGATAAGATATAATAAATGTTAAAAATACGATTCTCATTATTATAATTCAAATGTTTACATGTTAATGAAATCCCTTGTGAGGGTTTATTAAATTTTAGGGAGGTTTTATAAATTTCAGATATTACACCATCTATTTTAGCTGGTAAAATCACAATTTTGGCATTGAAAATAGTTGGTATGAATGCAACAGCTTTACCTGGAAAAGTTGCTCTTAAGCTTAATCCCAAACTTCTGAGTACAATAAACACAAGATGTAAGAAGAAGGTTATAATAACGGGCACAAATGGTAAAACAACTACTAACAATCTGATAAATCATATATTAAACTCTGAATACGAGGATGTACTATCAAATCTCCGTGGCGCAAACATGCCCCAAGGAGTAGCCAGTGCATTTTTAAACGACAATAAAAAGGAATATGATTGGGGTGTGTTCGAAGTTGATGAAGGCTCCTTCCCAGATGTGGTCAGATATATAAAGCCCGACTACGTTGTAATTACCAATTTTTTCAGGGACCAGCTCGATAGATTCGGCGAGATTGAAAACACCGCCAAAATCGTGTATGAAGCGCTTAAACCTCTCGATACGACTTTAATTATGAATGCTGATGATCCAATGGTTTCTAAATTTAAGGATCTGGATAAAAGAAGTATTTATTACGGAGTTGAGAAATCAAAATTCAGTACAATGGACCAGAGAGTAGTTGAATCAAGGTTCTGTCCAGTATGCGCCAGCAGCCTTGAATATGAATATTATAATTATGGACAACTCGGCAAGTACATATGCAGTAGCTGTGGTTTTAAAAATCCAGAATATGACTATAAAATAACTTCAGTTAAGTACAGTGAAGATGCATACCATTTCAAGGTTGACAGTTCCAAGAACAAAACCTGTGATGTGGTCTTCGGATACGATGGAATTTACAATGCCTACAATTGCTGTGCAGCAATTGCTTTTTCTATCGAAGCAGGCTTAGATATGGAGAAGGTAGCCCAAAGAATTGAGAACTTCGAATATAAACTTGGAAGAATGGAAAATATTGAATTCAAGGATAAAATGGTTAAAATTGTTCTTGTCAAAAATCCTATAGGTCTTTCTGAAGTACTTAAAAGCATATCTAATGATAAGAGAAAAAAGTCGATTTTATTCATCCTGAATGATAATCGTGCAGATGGAACAGATGTTTCTTGGATATGGGATGCTGATGTAGAGGTAATTCATAAAATTGAAAACCTCAAGTCCATACACTGCTCAGGTATACGAGCCCAAGATATTGCCCTAAGAATCAAATACGCAGAATATAACGAAGAAATTGTTGAAATTGATTTCAATGTTGAAGATTCAATTGAAACTGTCCTGGATGAAGACGTTGAAATTGTCTACATATTACCAACTTATACAGCAGTTTTCCAAACCAGAGATATTGTTATTGGTCATCTGAATCATACTAATGCGCGTATTCCACGATTTAGAGAGATAATTAAATCTAAAATAGGCAACTAAGGAGAAAAAATTAATGGAAATAAATATCTATCACATGTATCCTGACCTTCTGAATCTATATGGAGACATTGGTAATGTAACGTGCCTGAAAAAGAGGTGTGAATGGCGTGGAATTGATGTGAACGTAGTTGATTTTTCACTTTCAAATGAAAGGAATATCAACGACGCTGATATATTTTTCATGGGCGGGGGATCCGATAGAGGTCAAAGCATAGTATACTCACATTTTTTAAAGTATAAAAAGGGTGTCAGTAATGCAATTGAGGATGGATCAGTTTTTCTTGCCATATGTGGCGGATATCAACTTTTAGGTGAAAGTTACATCGATGCGGAAGGTTTGGAAATACCAGGTATTGGTGTCTTCGATTACAACACCAAAAGCGAAGAGGGTAGGCTCATAGGAAATGTTATAATAGAAAATAAACAGGGATTAGAACCAAAAACCATAGTGGGTTTTGAGAATCATGGCGGAAGAACCTATCACGACTACGATGCATTGGGTTCTGTAATTGCCGGGAATGGAAACAATGGAAAAGATGGGTTGGAAGGTATGATATACAAAAATTGTATAGGCACCTACTTGCACGGCCCCATTCTCCCTAAAAATCCCCATTTAGCAGATCATATTATATTATCGGCTTTAAAACGGAGATACGATGTTAAAAAACTGGAAAAACTCGATGATTATCGGGAATATGAAGCCCATAATAGGGTACTGGAACTATACGCTAGTGGAAAATAGGTCTAATAATATATTCTGATTTTACTTTACAACAATAATTTTATATTATTTTCATATCAATATAGGATTATAATTTGATAAGATTTATTAAATTTATTTAAGAATGAAATTTAATATTCGAATCAATTATCCAGCAAATATACAAATATTAATTTGAATAAAATGAAGGATTGGTGTTAATTTACAATATTATTAGTGTTATTAAAAGTTTTTTGAGGAGATGGTACTTCTGTCAAAGTATATAGTGGTTACAGGTGGTGTTGTAAGTTCTATTGGTAAGGGTATTACAGCAGCATCTATAGGGAGAATTTTAAGGTCTTATGGTGTTGATGTAACTGCGATCAAAATTGATCCATATTTAAACTGGGATTCAGGAACATTGAACCCCTATCAACATGGTGAAGTTTTTGTTACTGAGGATGGTATGGAAACCGATCTTGATCTTGGACACTACGAACGTTTTCTCGATGTCAATTTATCGGGAGAATGTAATATAACAACGGGTAAGGTTTATTCTTCTGTTATAAACAAGGAAAGGAAAGGAAACTACCTTGGAGCATGTGTGCAAATAATTCCACATATCACCGATGAGATAAAGGCCATGGTAAGAAAAATGTCCGAAAAAACCCAGGCAGAAGTTGTTCTGGTTGAAGTTGGCGGTACTGTAGGTGATATAGAGAGTCAGCCTTTTTTAGAGGCGTTGAGGCAGTTGCGTAACGAAGAAGGTCATGACAATGTCATGTTTGTACATGTTACT
>PMMV01000055.1:33736-34015 GCA_003162115.1 Methanobacterium sp. | reverse complement strand
AACAGTGAAAATGTTGGCGATCTTATACTCGATAGGATGAAAATAGAAGCAAGAAAACCTGATCTATACGAATGGAGTCGAATTGTCGATTCTCTTAAATTAGATGAGACCAGGATAAGTGTTGGTATCATTGGAAAGTATGTNNGTCATGTTTGTACATGTTACTTATGTGCCGTACCTCAGGGCTGCAGGGGAATTTAAAACTAAACCAACCCAACATAGTACGAAAGAATTAAGAAGTACCGGTATCACTCCAGATATGATAATATGCAGATCAGA
>PMMV01000055.1:27809-33706 GCA_003162115.1 Methanobacterium sp. | reverse complement strand
GACGAGGCACGTATAAGTGTTGGAATAATTGGAAAGTATGTGGAACTTGAAGATGCCTACATAAGTATCAGAGAATCGCTAAAACACGCTGCAGCAGAACTAGGTGTTAAGGTAGAAATTGAATATATAAGAGCCGAAGACAGTGTTAACAAAGAAAATCTAAATAATTTCGATGCTCTCCTAATTCCAGGTGGTTTTGGTGAGAGGGGTATATCGGGAAAATTAGATGCTGTAAGGTATTCAATTGAAAAACAGATACCNNGGAATGCAGTGTATGGTGGTGGAATTTGCGAGGATGCATGGTTTTGAAGGTGCCAACAGTACTGAATTTGATGAAAATGCCAAACATCCTGTAATTGACATTATGTTGGAGCAAAAAAAGATCAAAAATATGGGAGGAACCATGAGGTTGGGTTCATATCCCTGCAAAGTTGAAGATAACACCATAGCACACGATGCATACAAAGAAAATGTTGTTAGCGAACGTCACAGACACAGGTTTGAATTCAACAACGATTATCGTGCAATACTTGAAGAGAAAGGTTTAATTATTTCAGGTGCATCACCGGATAATTTCTTGGTTGAAATTGTTGAACTACCTGATCATCCCTGGTTTTTAGGTTGCCAGTTCCACCCGGAATTTAAATCCAGACCAAATAAAGCACATCCAATTTTTAAATCTTTCATGGAAGCAGCAATTGAAAAAAAGAAAAGTAAATAAGTTAAGCAAATAATTTATGGTTTAATGAAGCTATAGATTTATAGCCAAAGAGAATTTTTCAAACTAAATCTGTTTATAATATTAGTAATTTCCCTAATCAATATAAATCATTTACAAAAGAATGAATTCAATGTAAATGGTTATAATAGCTAAGCGATTAAAACACGTATATAAAATACTTAATGATTTAAAGAATGATCATCATGTTAATCACCATACCACTTATCAGTATTATAATAGCTGTTGCTGCATGTTTATATGCGAGCTACTCAGATCTTAAGGAAGGTGTAATCCGGAACAAACTAACATTTCCCCTCATAGCCATTGGAATAATATTAAATGCTGCCTATGTGTTTACAACATCTGCAAGTATATGGTTATTTATTGAATGTGTAGTTGTTACTATTGTAATTTTTGTATTGGGCTACGTTTTCTGGAAGATGGGTGCATGGGCTGGAGGTGATGTTAAACTTTTTACAGGACTGGCAGCACTCTTACCTTTTTATGCAATACCATTGTACCCTTCAATTGTAAGCTATCAAATATTAGGTCAGCAGTTCCCACTCGAAGCAACATATCCATTTCCCTTCACACTGATAATTAACAGTATTTTAGCAATCTTACCATTCTTGCTCATATATGTCTTTTTTATTGCATTTAAAAACAAACCCCACATCTTAGGTGAACTTTTATCTCCTGTAAAAGATTATAGAAAGAACTTTGTTTTGACACTGGTGGTTACATCTGCTGTAACATTAACTTATACCCTGACAAAGGAATTGAACATCCAGATTATCCTCCTATCTCTAATATTAATTTATTTATTAATATTAATTATTTCAAAAATTCCCAACACTATAAAAGCTGTTTTAATATCGGTTGTGACCGTCTATGCACTTATAATCAATTTTGAGATTACAATTTCAGGAATAGTAATACTTTTAATTACTATTACATTGATTGAGATCATAAAAAAACTCTTGACCTCTGTAAGTAAAGAAGCTCTTCAAGATAATTACAAGATCCAAGAACTTAAAGAAGGTATGATACCCGCTTACAGTCTCTACGAAAAGGATGATATGGTTTATACAGATAATAAAAGCTTCTTAACCAGGGTAAGAGAAGCATTTAAGACTGGAGATATCTCACTAATAAATCCTCCCAAGGGCAAATTACTGGTGAGTTCTATGGCAGCGGGCCTTACAGAACAAAATATACTCCTTTTAAAAGAATTAAAAACTAAGAATAGAATAGCTGACGAGTTTAGAATCAAAAAAGGAGTTCCTTTTGCCCCATCAATATTTATAGGACTATTAATATCACTTTTCCTTGGAGATCTGGCATTCATCATAGAGAAAATTTTAATAGGTATCTTGTACTGAATAAATCACCAAATTGAATAAAATTCTTAGCACATATCAATTATACCACTAAATATTCCACCATATATTCAATTTAATGTAAATGTATATATACAATAGAATAATAAGTTATAAACATGGATACAATGGATGTAAAGGGACAAGCATCAGTTGAATATCTACTGCTGGCATTAGTATTCCTAATAATAATTGGTACAGTTTCAGTACCTCTTATAGGAAATACCATTATAAATAGTGAGGATGTTTCACACTCTTCTGATGCTAGTGCAGCAATTAACAGCATTGCAAATGCTGTAGGTGTTGTTTATTCCAACGGTCCGGGTGCTGTAAGAACAATTAATGTTTACTTCTCAAGAGGCGGAACATTAGATTATAATAGTGCTAATAGTACCATAGAAATGCCAGTTAACTTGACTAGTACTGGTACAAATAAAGTAATTGATGCCAATGTTCCAATTGCTGTAAACTTTAATGGTACAAATCCTGTGAGTAACACAACTAATTACAATGCCACTGTTACATGGCCAGTAGGAACAAGCAATATTATTTATGTTGCTCTGACCCCGTCGTAAGAATGATAAATAAATTCTATAATAACAAACATTAATTAAATATAACAACGTTTTTGACTGTAGGGGATTCAAATGAACTTCTTTGGTAAAATTGGTCATTATATTATCACTGCATTTAATTTAGTAGGAATGCTCATTCTAGCAATACCTAAAATCCCAAATAAATTACAGAACATGAATTCCAGTGATATAAGGGAAAAAATAGATACTGATAATCTTAAGGAAAATATTTCACGTATCAGGGATGATGTAGGCTTTGACGATAAGATATCGCGTATAACCGGCACTGAAAACACTTCAAAATCTATTAAAAAAACCGTAACACCTGATAGTGAGGACTCTGATTCAGGAGTTATAATGATAGGTGGTGCTTTCACTTCTGAGGAAAAGGAAAGAACCATACTGATACTCCAAATATTATCTGCAGCATTTGTTGTTGTATCGATACTAAGCATATTCAACTTCATATCATTTATCATATATCTGATACTAGGAGTTATTATCGTTGGATACATCCTTTACTTACTTTATAATAAGGTTAATTTGATGTACAGAAACGATTTTCCAGCTTATCGTGACTTCTTTTTAATGTACGTTGCTGTTGGAATAATCCTCGTACTATTGAACGCTGACTCAAACTTTGTTATGGCATTTTCATTCCAATCATTTCCTTCATTAAGTGTACTCATCTTTGCAATTGTAGCAGTTATAGCAGTGTTCCTGATATACAGAATTAGATACTACAGAAATTTTACCTACGGAACTGTTATAGAGGGCGGTAAAAATACTGCTTATGTTAAAGTTGAATACGACATAAGAAGCAATGTAAAACCTGATATTTACATTGTTGAAAACAGGGTTGGAGCTGTCGAAGGAGAACTTGTAAAACTCAAACTTGAAGAAAAATTACTGAGTACCAGTGGTAATAAACCAGTTAAGATAATAGAAAGTGCTAATGTAATTTAAATAAACTACAATATATTTATCTTGACCACAACATCATAAATTCTATTTTAAAATGTTTTTGAATATAGTAAAAATATAATTCCAGAATTATACTTTTTAACCAGAATTACACTCTAATAATGAATATATAACATGAATATATAACATCTAATTGTATGATACACAATGATCATCCTAGATACGAATCACTGAAGTTAAGAGCCAAAGTAGTTGAAGCCTATAAAAATGGAATACTAGCAGACTCTGGAATGATTGCCCATGGAAGAGGAGAGGCATTTGACTACCTTCTAGGAGAAAAAACAAGTTCTAATGCTAAAAAGGCTATAAAAGCATCTGCTGCTGCACTTATTCTTGCCAAAAATCCTGTGATATCTGTAAACGGTAACACTGCAGCATTGGTGCCCAACGAGATTGTAACCCTTGCAGATGAACTCCATGCTAAAATAGAGATCAACCTGTTTCACAGAACTCATGAAAGAGTTTCAAATATTGAGAAGTTATTGAAGGAAGCAGGTGCCAAAAATATTTTAGGTACTGATCAAGAAGAAAAGGTATCGATCAGGGGTCTTGAAGGTCCAAGGGCAACTACAAGCAAGGATGGGGTTTACATAGCAGATGTAGTTCTTGTACCACTCGAAGATGGTGATAGAGCAGAAGCACTTATTAAACTTGGAAAACTTCTTATAACAATCGATCTTAATCCGCTGTCAAGGACAGCAAAAACTGCAACTATAACAATTGTTGACAATATAGTAAGGGCCGTACCCAATTTAATTGAAGCTGTTAAAGAACTCAGCAATGTAGATCCTACAACCCTACATCAGATAGTGAAGGGCTTCAACAATAAAAAAAACCTACAAGAATCCCTTCAAAAAATTTCAAAAAAACACACAGGCAAAGTGAAAACATGAAAATTATTGGAGTTACAGGACTGCCGGGATCTGGAAAAAGTGTTGTTTCAAGAACAGCCAAGAGACTCAACATTCCCATAATCAGAATGGGAGATGTGATCAGGGAAGAAGCCAAAAAAAGAAACGAAAACCCTGGAGATGTAGCTGTAGAACTCAGAAAAGAATATGGAGAATTTATTGTTGCAGAACGCTGTGTTGAACTCATAAAAAAAGATATCGAAACTAAAAACAATTCTGATATCTACACAAATAACAAATCCCGTGTTAAAGTTCCAAAGTGCGATATCTATATGATCGAGGGAATAAGAAGTCAGCATGAAATAGAAATATTCAAAAAAAATTTCAAGGAATTTGTGGTAATAGCGGTTCATTCAACGCCAATAACACGATTTAAACGTTTAAAAAAAAGAATGAGACCAGATGATTCACGTGAAAAATCTGATTTTTTGCTTCGAGATCAAAGAGAGCTCAACTTTGGAATTGGTAATGTAATAGCTACTGCAGATTATATGGTTGTTAACGAAGGTCCACTAAAAAAAATTAAAAGTATAATAAGGAGAATACTGGAAAATGAAATGCAAAATAACTGCAAGGGCAAGGGTAAACCCAACAGAAGACCTAGATAAAGTTATTACAACTATATCAAATATATTTAAATTTGATGAACTAGAAATTGGGGAAGGATATGTGAGTATGACAGGTGAAATGGATTCACTGTTAGATCTGCGTGAATCTCTTAAAAATAGAAAAATACGAGACACAGCTCAGAGAATATTTTTAAACGGCACCGAAGGAAATAAAATAACCTTCTCACTGAGCAAACAAGCAGCTTATGTATCGGTTCCGAACTTGGTTGACAGTGAAATGTCTGCTCTAGGAGAAATAGAAGTAACCATTGAAACTGACGATGTTGAAGGATTTATAGAGTGGATGACAGCTAAATCATAATTCAATTAAAAAAAGGATTAAAAAAATAAATGAATTCACAGACTAAATCTGTTTGAGAATTTCTTAAAGAATTAATATATAATTACTTATTTTCCAGTTCAGCCTTGGTAATCAGAAGATATCCACTATCCCTGTCCCACACATTTGATGCTTCAATAATTTTTATGCGCTTTTTAAAAATAGGGCAGTCAAGTACCAGGGTTTCGGCTTCACCACCTTCAAATGCCATATGCATTCCATATTTGCTGTTTAAGATTATTATTTCCTCTAACAATTGATTGTCTATTCTTCTGCCCAACCATGATTCGTCAAGACCCTCTGCTGATACGCTTATTATTATAACTTCAAATCCTGAATCAATTATCTCTTCCATATACTCCTTTGGATCAATATGCCA
>PMMV01000055.1:0-27796 GCA_003162115.1 Methanobacterium sp. | reverse complement strand
TGTGATATGTATATTTGGAACATGGAACATATAGGATTCAGGATTGTCTGAAATCATTGAAACTAAGTATTCAACATAATAACCTTCTTCAATAGCTTTATAAACTGCCATGGTACTATCTTTACCACCAGAAAAAAGTACAGCTGCCTTCATAAGTTAACTCCTTTGATATCATTTTATTTTAAATTATTAAGAATTTGTATTAAAAAAAATTACTAAAAAAATATTCATCTTTTTAATTGGGATATCATTTTCTTGACGCGTTCGAATATGTTTAATATACTGTCTATAAACATTCCAGCTAGTCCAGTTACCATACCCAGCAATCCACAGAAAAGGATTATGTCGGATTTAGCAGGCATCATATTGTTTATGTTTTGGATATTTTTCTCTGTGGATCCACTAACATCTGTAATTACAACATCTCCCTGTGGAAGCTGTGAGATTACCTGATTTAACTTCGATGATTGTACATTTAATGTAATGTTTACGATACTGTATTTTATATTTAAACCACTAACGTACATCATCCATGTTTGCAGTCCATTTATGACATCCTGGGGATCGGTACCATTCTTTACCACTAGGACCATAGTATCGTTTGATGGTATTGTAACAGATGTAACATTACTGTTTTGGTCTGGTATTCTACTTATAAAGGTACTCTGCCAGGCATCTGACATTGGATCTGTTTTAATGGTTATACCATTACTTTGAACACTTTGAACACCATCTATTTTTTTAGTATTTGTAATGAAGTCGGTGATATTGATATTTGTAGAAGCATTAATACCAACAACATCGGTGCCAGTGCTTGTTGCACTAAAGAGTGAATTGGCAATGGCTGGAATGTCATCGAACACTGGAGCGATAAGAAATGCACCACCAACTGCTCCAACAGTAAATCCTAGAAATATTACAAATAATAAATTTCTTTTACCAATTAAAGGTGTTAAAAGTGCTGTTGAAAATATAAAGACTAATATTAATAAAAATAGTCCTAACATCAATATAACTGCTAATGTATCCATATTCTAATTCTGATCTTATTGCTAATAACGTTTGTCCATAAGAATATATTGTTAAAAAAAATTTATTAAAATTTGAAACAAAATTTATTATTCAAGATGTTTGAATAATTCTACCTGTATTATCTATATAAACAGTTTTTGATGTACCATTTAGAGTAATGGGTACTGTCCATGCAGAATATGTTGTACCGTTAATATTGATATTATTCTGAAATGAGGGTGTACCAATAGAATAGTTTGGATAAGCATTGTGCGCAATATTTTGAGCTTGTTGTACTGTTAATGTAGAATTTCCATTGTTAGTTGAGTTATTAGATGTTGAATTATTGGCAGCAGGTATTACATATGGAACTGGAACCACTTGTGCAGGAGTTTGTTGATTTGTTTGTGTAATATTATCTGGTGTTCCTGAAAATGGTACAAAATAAGCGTATACAATTATTATTAAAACAATAATACCAACACCTATAAGTGCCTTTTCTTCCCAGCCTTCTTTTAAGTCCATAATAATTCACTTGTTATCAGTATATAATTCCATTGATATGTTTAAGATATTTGAACAGTCCCATTTACATTTTTTACTGTATAAACACCGTTGTTACTTAGATTCGACGTACCGTTGATTTTTGTTGGAATTAAATTAACATTGACATTAGGAGAAGTATTAATTGTAACAATACCTGTGCCAGTACTGTTACTAATAGTAGCAGAAAAAGCAAATGGATAAGCAGTACTGTTCATTCCCTGATTAAGAGTTGAGAGGTTCATAGTTATTGAATATCCATTTCCATTAATGTAAACGGTATTAATTGTTTCAGCTATTTTTTGTCCCATTATTGTGGCACTACCAACATCTCCCATTTGGGTTTTAGCCTGGTTACTTCCTATTACACCCACAAGACTGCCAATAACTATCATTGCAATTAAAGTTATAAATATAAATTCTGCACTGGCCTGTCCTTTATTATCTGAAAACATTGGTTCACCTTAATAATTATAATTATTGAATAGCCCAAGAATTGTTTTGTATGTACTTGAAAGATAGAATGTGTTACCTAAAGGATCTGTGACATTTGTTATGACAGAACCGTGTGTTGTGGTTATTGGTGTTCCATTGATTCCTGCAAAGTATTCATGATCCAAATAAGATGGTGTGTAACCAGGAATGTTCTCATAATCTGGATTCCAAAGAATGAAGGTACTCATTTTAGCACTATCTGGACCTAATGAAGTATTGTTGGTCCTGTTTTCCAGTCTGTCAAAGAATGTTAGTCCGTGTGTATCAGGGAAGTAATAGGGCATGTATCCAAAAGTAGAATTTGCACCCACTAATGATTCATTCAAATAATTCAGTTTACCAATAGATACTTGATCTGCAAAATGATAAACGTTACTGGCATTACCACCTAATATACTGGATGATTGTGTGTAGTAGGGATATCTGTAGATTACACTGCTGTTACGTCCATACGTATTAACCCATATGTAAGGATCCTCCAAACGTTCAATTGAAATATAAACATTCATGGGAGGAGTGTTAAAAACAAAGGACTGATTGTTGGTAGTTGAATTCTGTAATATTGTAACAGGTACTGATGTAAGAGTAATATTAAATCCGAATGGATCGCTTTGAGTAATATTCATATTAGAAGCTGTGAATATAGCAATTGAACCTGTAGCTGATGGATCAATTGTATTACCATTTATAATAATAGTTCTGCCTGTTTGTTGTTCTATTACTCTGCATGTGGTGGTAACGTTGTTGTTAAGCAGATTGAGTGTACTGTTTTCAATGAAACTTCTGCTGTCTGTTGGTGCTGATTGACCAAAAAATGGATTGTTGTTAAGGTTATAACTGTCAATAACAGTTTTGGTTGCTAAAAATGCAGAATTTCTACCTGCATCTCCTGTATCTTCCTGTATGGCGTTAACAACATTTGATGCAACTGTAGCTGTAACATCTCCACCAATAACTATTGCTGATAATGTATTTACTTCGTTGACTATTCCACTGAATGATACGGCTAGTATAATAACTGGAATGAATAATAAAAATGCTAGAGGTGTAAAGGCGTATCCTTTATCTTCCATATTATCAGTTTCCTTATTGTGTCCATAAGTCCAGTCTTACTGGAATGGCATTCGGCACATCACCCGTGTAAAGGGTTGTATTCCTTATTAAATTTGTATTGACGGAGTAACCCGCACCATTCAAAGTAGCTATTAAATTATTGACAGCATTAGTTGCTGCGTCTTGTGGATTATTTGCATATCCTGTTGCCCATACGTTCTGAAGGAACTTTGGATATATAATACTAATTCTGGTACCTGAAAATATTGATGGATCTCCAGAGTAACCATATTGTGGTGGACTACTTGAACCATCACCAGATTCATAGGCAAGTGAAGGAGTTACAGATACTTTAAGGGTGTAATTTCCAGGGATAAGTGATGATCCATTTCCAACAATTGAGGTTAAAATATGGGTAGGTTGGGTCGCAGCTGCATCTAAGGCACCAAGATCTATAACGTATGGAATAGGTTGACTGGCAGGATAAAGAACTGAACTTCCTCCTGTACTGTTTGTAACTGTAACAGTGATGTTTCTGGTTGCGCTACCTACACCTACAAATAATAGAGCACTTTGTGCATCTGTGTTTATTGTAAAGTTTTTAATTTGAGTCTCAGTAGTGACTTTGTTGCTGCTTGTATTCTGGTAACTGTCAAATGGAATTGTATCCCATCTTATAGGGAATTTACTGTAGGTTATTTTTGAGTAGCAGTTTTCTAGTCCTACTAAATCATAATCTCCTCCGGGAACATCGTCCCATGTTATAATTCTAACTTTGTTGTCTCCCACTTTGAGGTATGGTTGGATATTGATAATTCCTGGTACGTTACCGTATCCACCATCGCTTCTTGCTGTATTACCAAATGATGAGAAAACAGTAGTTATTGCACCTGTTGAATCTTGTACTTGGACGATCGCACCATCTTCTCCACCAAATGCATTTACAACAGTAAATGCATCAAAAAGCCTGTTACCTGCTGGAATATTGATATCCTGAATAGATGCAACAGCAGAACCTGTACCAATATTAGGCAAACCAGTTAGTTCAAAAGGTGTACTTGTGTCATAGGTGAAAGTGTTTTGAAGAGAGGTCCAAGATATTGTTCTTCCTGGCGCTGTAGAAACTGTTCCAGCGTCAAGGTTGTAAAGTACATCAGTATCTGGCCGTCCAATTCCCCCAATATTAGGGAAAGATATTGTATCATTAGCAATTCCCAATGGTACAGTTATAGCAGTTGTATAATTGGCTATTATTGTAAACCATGGCATGTTTTGGTTGTTTGTGGCATTATATTGAATATAAAAGTTGTTTAATCCATTATTTATTATTGATGAATTCAGTAGTTTTTGGTAATTGTAAACTGGTCCTACTCCAGTACTGGTGTAAAGGTAGGTAAAACTTGAATTTTTAATATAATTATTGTTATTATTTATAACTACATCAGCATTGTAAGCTGGTACAAATCCGCTACCCGCTGCAGACCCTAATAAAAATTGAGCACTGCTAACAGGTCCTGGTGCACTGAAGTTTATTGGTACTGCAACATTGTTATTAACATTTGTTCCACCCCAAAATTTATCGGTATCTAAACCATTGGTATTCCACGGATCGAAATTCTTGAGGTAGTTGTGGAAGTTCCAAAGTGTGGTAACAGATGTACTGTTTATAGTTTGGAATTGAATTGATTCCTGCTTGTAATAAGCTCTGCCCATCCAACCTTCTTGCGGTCCTGATATTACCTTTACCTTGGTAACAACATCGTTGGATGTGAGTATACCATTACTATCTGAAACAGAAGGGTAGGTAGACATGGTTAAACTATAACCCACATTATCAGGTATTACAACATTAAGGTCCGATTGCAAGGTACTTTGAGCACCGCTTGTGTTTCCACTAGAATACTCTACTGCAGCTTCACGTAGTGTACCGTCTTGCTCCATTGTTTCAAGAGCGCTGTCAGCAAGGGCTTCTAAATGTTGGTGGTTTTCTCCTTGATATACTGGAAGAAGCCCGTAAGTAACTACTGAAGCTGTAAATACTATCATAACTACTAAAGCCAGAGTAGCATCTGTTGTGAATATAAATCCTTCTTCGTCCATTGTACCACTATTTTAACCTTTTGACCATAGATAGAATACAAAGTCGGTGCTTTTAGGAACGACTGAGTTAGTATTAATTTGTGATGATGTTACATTTTTAGGAGCCTGGATAATGTATATGTCCATTGAACTTGGGAAAGGCCCTGTTGCGTTTAATGAAACTGTATTATTATAATATACAGTAGGATTTGTTGCATTGATATTCAAGAAATTTGAATTTATCAAAGCTGCATTGGTTAAGTTGCTAGTTGTGAAATTTATGGCATTGTTGTTAATGAAAACTGTAGCATTTGTAAATCCTACATTGTTGGCAATTAAAATCCAGTAATCGTAGGTTTGATTGGAATTGAAGCTGGTTTGGAAGCTGGGTATTATGAAAGTTCTGGTTCCTCCGAGATAGCGGATTTGTCCAACTTGTGAAGAAACTACTTTAAATTCTGATGCTTGAGCAACCCTTTCAACCCTGACAACATCCTTAGCAGTCGTAAAACTGCTGTTTCCAAGTGTTTTCAGTGATACAGGAGTTCCGGTTTTGTTAATAGTTGAAACATTCATGTAAAAATTGTAGTTACTTCCAATCAAATTCTGTACTTGGGGAGCTGTAATAGCAGCTAGCTTAAGGGGATCTATAGTCCCCTCCATAGGGCCATTTTTTGATGGATCAAACTGAGCAAGTCCCACCACGTTAGTATTTCCATTAATTTCCCAATCCGTAGGATTTCCAGAAGTTTCTAGTAATGTACTGACAGCATCTCCTGCTGCACGATCCATTGAACTTCTGAAAACAGTATCTTCCATTTGATATAACAGATTATCCATATCTGCAGCTACAAATCCTAATAAAAGTGTTATCGGAATTAGAGCAAGTAAAAGATCAAGAGATAATGCAAATCCTCTTGAGTCTTCTGATAATAGTGGCAAAATTTTCCCCCAAACATTCCCCTTATAATTATTATATTTACTATGACACAACAATATTTATATACCTTTCCAATAAGATTTCAGTAATGATTTTTATTTATAAAACAACTTGAACCAATTTTAAACTCTGATGACTAATAAAGTGTTAATTTATAGTATTATACTCTGTTGAATAAATTCATTGTGACCATATTAATCAACTAATCATTAAAAATGCTCGATTTTATATTATGTATAATAAAAGTAAAATAGAAAAAAATATACCACAGCAAACTCATTTAATAATAAATAATTTAAAAAAATTTGTAATCATAATATTTATTTAGGGAAAGATTCAGAAGAGATTGGAAAAATGGATCAAAGAGCACAAATATCGGTTGAATATATTCTTTTAGTTGCAATTATCCTGGGAGTAATATTGGTATTCGCTTTAATAATAACAAATCAAAACGAACAAAACATAGTTGCCACTGCAGCCCAATTAGGCGCTTCAAATGCGACAGCAAACATGGCATTTACCAATAGTAGCCAATCCCCAATAAAAGTAAATTCAGTTAATATGACAAATAACAGTAATAATATTAACATGATCATACACTTCTCAAGACCTATTAACAATCAGACTGTTGTTTTTAATAATATTACTACTTCACTAAATTCGGCTCTAAATGGAACTGGTACTAGTTACTCAATAGTCCAAAATAGTAATAACCTAGTCCTTACCACAAACAAAAATACTTATACCATTACATTAAGTTAATTTTCCTATTGATTTTTATTAGTAATTCAATACTAATTGGAGATAAATTCATGAATGAAACCGTTGAAATTAATAAATCTGAGGATATTAGAACCAAAAAACCTAGAAAAAGGAATATATGGGGGATTTACATCAGCTTATGCTTCATAATTATTGGAGTTGTATGGTATAGTGTAAATATTGGAATTATTCCACTTTCATTCATAAAGGAGCAGGCAGGACCTGTTATTATTGTAATTATAGGTGTGTTAATCCTCCTTAAATCGTTGATGAGATAAAATTGACCATTATTTTGTTTCAATTATATGTTGAAGATAATTATAAAAATAAAATATTCAAAAAAAATAGGATGTAAAAAAAATGAAAGATCTACTAAAAAAACTTGCAGATGCACCAGGAGTCTCTGGATTTGAAGATGAAGTGCGAAATATTATGATAGAAGAATTAAAGGATCATGTAGATGAATTAGAAGTCGATGAACTTGGAAACATGATCGCAACCCGTAATGGTAAACCTGATGGGAAAAAAATAATGCTTGCTGCCCATATGGATGAAATTGGACTTATGGTAAGATATATAGATAAAAATGGATTCATTAAGTTTTCCAAGATCGGTGGAATAAACGATCAGATGCTTTTAAACCAGGAAGTAACCATACACACTTCCAATGGTAATATAACTGGAGTAATTGGTTCAAAACCTCCTCATAAAATGAAAGAATCTGAAAGAAAAAAAATAACTGAATATGATAAAATGTTCATAGATATAGGGGCTTCAGACAAGGAAAATGCTGAACAAAAGGTTAAACTTGGTGATCCTGTAACAATAAAACAAGAATTCACCCCACTGGGAAAACTTTACAAAGGCAAAGCACTGGATAATAGGATAGGATGTGCAGTATTAATAGAGGTCATGAAAAAAACTAAAACAAATGCAACCATTTATGGTGTAGGGACGGTACAAGAAGAAGTTGGTCTTAAAGGTGCAAGAACAGCTGCTTTCAGATTAAACCCGGACATGGCATTTGCACTTGATGTGACTATAGCAGGAGACCATCCTGGAATAAAGGAAGAAGATGCCCCCTCAAAGACCGGTAAAGGTCCCGGAGTTATACTCGCAGATGCAAGTGGAAGAGGACTCATAACCCATCCAAAAATTAAAGAACTCATTATCAGTGTTGCAGATGAAGAGGGAATACCAATTCAGCTGGAAGTAAGCGAAGGTGGAACAACAGATGCAACTTCCATCCACCTCACTAGGGAAGGAATACCAACAGGAGTAATATCCCCTCCTTCACGATATATACACACACCCGTAAGTGTAATAGCAATTGAAGACGTTGAAACAACTATAAAACTTATTTTAGCGATTTTAGAAAGATTTTAATCAATTGCTTATTATTTTTTTTAAATTTCTTTTTTTGTTTAAAAAAAATGTTTCTAAAAATGGGCTGAAGATCTCCCATTTAATGTTTTAAAGATTATAAATTATTTTTTATTATTCAAAGCTCATCAGCTCATATTTAAAGATATTATGGGTTATTTAACATGTAATTCGTATTTAGAGGAAGGGAAAATTTTAAATAATAATGTACCAAATGCTAAATCTGAAATTCTAATAAACATTATCAGTTAATACTAAAGGTTCGAGGATTAATCAATATCACAAACAATAACTTTGACAATATCATCCGATGATGAAACAATTTTATTATCCTTTTTTTTAACTTATTCTGTTTAAAAATCATCTCAATACATATATTGAGAGTTGTTTCCAAATTTCTATGGAGTTGATAATATTTCAAGGGGGCTTAAACCACAACCGAAATATAAATATTTAATGTTATTTTTAACAGGTTTAATCATATCTGTACCTGTTGCTACAGCATCATCTGTAGGGGCTTATAACGTAGAAGTAACACCCGATTTTGTTAAAGCCACAGCATTATGTTCTTGTGGACTTAACGATTACACGTATCATACCAAAGCATTTAAGAATTATTGTCCACATTGTGGCAGTTATGGGACCCTAATATTTAATCCAAAAGGCGTTCCTGAGGGAGAATGGACGTGTACCCAATGCAGATCCGATTATTGTGCTGCTGATGGAAAGGAAAAAATGCCTAATACCCATTACTACTTGATTCCATACACTGCTCCAAATGTTCAGACTCAGAAGGTGGCAACCACAAGCGTTAACTCCTATATAAACTATCTAGACAAATATAAGGATAAAAGCTTCTTAGGTTTTGAATAGTTAAAATATAATGGTTTATACACATAGTATAGTTTTTAAAACCATATATCAATGAAAAAAATTGAACAACCATACTTTGTATCAACACAATTTAATTTTTTTAAGTTAACTTTAAATAGTACTGTCATATATTACTGTTTCCATAAACATAAAAAAAAAAATGAAAAATAAAATTGAATTTTTTGTAGGATAATACAATCTTAATTTAGGTTTTCTTGTTTTTTCTAACTTATTTGATTGATATTTAATAAAATTTTATAGAATAGAATTTTAGACAATTTGCTAAATAATAGGAGATGAAATTATTTCAGAGGATAGTGAACCCCACTTAAAAATTAAATTTATAGTTATATTCACCGCTACTTTATTCCTGCTACTACCTGCAGCATCCGCATCATCAATCAGTGCTAAAAACGTACAGGTAACTCAAGAATATGTTAAAGCCACAGCATTATGTTCTTGCAGACTTATCGGCTACCATTTTATTACAGGATGCTTTGAAAATTACTGCCCTAAATGTCATAGCTATGGACCCCTTTCATTCAATCCAAAGGACACACCCGAAGGTGAATGGACATGCACCAAATGTGGTTCAGATTACTGTGCTGCCGATGGAAAAGAAAAAATGCCTAGTAGCAATGTATTCCTGATACCTTACAACGCCACAAATGCAACATATTCAGCAACCACACCTCGAGTACATGCACAGGATGTAACAACTGGAACTGATCAAGTACTTTTAAATGAAATTACAAATTACACAGCCAAAAGTTTCCTAAATATCTAAAATTGAAAAATAAAATTAAAAATAAATAAGCTAAAAAAAAATTTAATATTTTAATTAAAAAGATTTAAGAATATTTAGATCACTGTAATACCATTAGAATTTATTTCGTAGCTTATGAATTGTGTAGGTGTTTTTGTGCTTCTCATTTTCATGATATCCATAACACGTTCACGACGACCTGTGTAAGGATTTTCACGTTTCATGAGTCTTAAAGCACCGTAAACAGAGAATAATGCTATTTCATTGAATTCATTGGAAGTAGCGCTGTCTAGTATGACAAGGGCTGTTATGTCACGCATTTTAAGATCATATATCAAAAGATCAAAACGATCTCTGAACTCGTATGGGGTAAGTTTAGCCGTGTAACTACCTATATTATCTATGATCACTGTTTGAGTATCCTCTGGTAGTTCATTAACAAATTTCGAGAAGCTACCCTTCATAGATCCAATATCAATACTCATTTCGGCCTCAGTAACACGTGCCCTTACTCCTGCAAGTTCATTGAAACTTAAAAGTCCATTCTCTGTGTAAGACTTTAGATCCCAGTTGAAGGTATCACCCTGAGTGTAAAGATCCGAAGCATCTTCCTCAGTTGTTATATAAACCGTTTTATATCCTTGAATACAACTACTTCTTGCAAACTGAAGTCCAAAAATCGTTTTACCCGAACCTGCATCACCTGTTACAAGCATAGATCTTCCCATTGGAAATCCATTGGTTATACCATCAATTCCTTCTATTCCACATTTAATCCTTTTCATGACAGAAACCCCCATTAAACTTCCAGATATTATTTAATTTAATCTAAGTTTAAGTTTCATTGTTTTTTTTCATAAATTTAAATTCAAAGTCGCAGTATCCATCTCCATCAGCCATGCAAGACGTTTGCTCAACGTTACCCTTTATTGATGTCCATGTGAAACTTCTTATGACCATGGCCCGACAGATAAGGCAGAACATAGGACTTTCACCCGCTTCAGCTAACCAGGGACAGTTCTGGAATTTCAAATAATTTTTATTATCCACCACTTTCTTTTCAGTATTTATGCCCAGGTTAAACAGGAAATCAGAAATCCATTTAATGTAACAGTTAAATAAGATATCGTTATTTGAAGAGTCTCCGGAACATTCAGCAAATTCTGAATCAAATTGTGGTTTCATGTTTCTTTCAAAACGGTCAGCAAAACTCTTAGCAATATTGTTTCTGACCTGTGGTGGGATGTTTGAAGCAAAAACTGGCAGTGCACTTACAACAAAATTTGAAAGTTCACCTCTTGCCCTCTCTTTTAACAACTCTTCTCGTTCCTTTTCTGCCCTTCTTCTTTCAGTTATATCTCTAAAAACCAGAGCAACACCTATAACATTACCATTTTTATCTCTTATTGGAGCACTGCTGTCGTCTATTGGTACTTTTTTACCATCCTTAGTAATTAATATAGTAGGTTCATTAAATTCAATTATTTGATTTTTTTGAACCACTTCACTTACAGGATCATTAACCGGAGCTTCGCTACCTTCTTTGATTATGTTATATACTTCTTTGAGATTTTTTCCAAAAGCATCAATCTCACCCCATCCAGTTATTTCCATAGCAACAGGATTCATAAACTTCACACTACCATTCTCGTCTGTAGCAATTACAGCATCACCAATACTTTCAAGGGTTGTTGAAAGCCATTTTTCACTTTCTTTAAGTTTACTCTCCATTTTATGCTTGTAAAGCGCCACTTCAACTGCACTGTGAAGTTCTCTGTCCTCGAATGGTTTAATAATATAACCAAATGGCTCAGTAACTTTGGCTCTTTTAAGTGTTTTTTCATCTGAGTAAGCTGTTAAATACACAACTGGAATATCCAGAGTATCTCTTATTTTTTGAGCAGCCTCAACGCCGTCCATATCTCCCTTTAATACAATATCCATTAATACAAGGTCTGGAAGGGTTTCGGAAGCCTTTTGGATGGCTCCTTCACCTGAAGGAGTTATTCCTGTGACTGTATAACCAAGACCTTCTGCCCTGTGTTTAATATCCATAGCCACAATGCTTTCATCTTCAACAACAAGAATTTTTACATTTGACATGATGAGTACCTTTATAGAAGTATTTGGTCAATGTATCTCTTAAATCTTACCAATTTAAGGGTCAAAATAATAAATATTTGAATCTTCAATTGTTCTAATTAAATTAACATATAATGTATGAATCTACATTTTAATTTTATGAATTACAGTTTATCCAGCTCAATATTTATTTTTGTTTATATATAATTTCATCTAGATGTTTGTGTATTTTAATTGCAAGTTTCCTACTTATACCATCTACCATTGCAATATCGTTAACACTTGCCTTTTCAAGATTTGATATATCTCCAAAGTGTTTTAAGAGTTTAATTTTCCTTTTATTACCCACTCCCGGTATTCCATCCAGCACGGATTTTTCTAATTCTTTTGAACGCAACTTTTTATGGTAGTTCACGGCGAATCTGTGGGCTTCATCCCTTATCCTCTGTAACAATAGCAAAGCCTCTGAATCACGTGGTAATATCAATGGACTCGGTGTTTGAGGTATAAATACATGTTCAAACTCCTTTGAAAGACCTATTACTGGAATATTTGTTAATCCTAGCGATTTAAATACATCAGTTGCAACATTTAACTGGCCTTTACCACCATCCACCAGAACAAGATCTGGAGATGGGCCTTTATCATTCATTAAGTTTGTGTAACGTCTTTCAAGCATTTCCCTCATCATTGCATAATCATCTGGCCCTTCGGTTAGAATCTTATATTTTCTAAAGTACTTCTTATTAGGTGCTCCGTTCTCGAATACAACCATGGATCCAACTGCCATTTGCCCGCTTATATTGGATATATCGAATGCTTCTATCCTTTTAGGTATTCTAGGAATTCCTAGATATTTTTTGAGATCTAGAAGTGCTCCTTTAACCTCTTTTTGATGGTTGAGTATTATCTCTGCATTTTTAGAGACCATTCTGATCAGTCGATATTCAACACCCTCTGTTGGTACTTCAATTGATACAGGAGCTTCTCTTTTCTCAGTTAACCATTCTTCAACGAGTTTTTTGTCTTCAACTTCCTTTGGAATTATTATCTTGGAAGGAACATGTCTTGGACCCGTGTAGTACTGTTTAAGAAATGCTGAGATAATTTTTTCTTCTGATGTATTTTCTGCACCGCTCATTAAAAAATCATCCTTTCCAATGATCTTACCCTCACGTACCGAGAAAGCAACAACACATGCAAGTTCACTGTCAGATGCCGATGCAACTACATCCTGATCAAGGCTTCTGGTAAATTCCATCTTCTGTTTTTCCAGTACTTCTTCAACAGAGTTTAGCTGATCCCTTAAAATGGCCGCCTTTTCATATTCATGGTTGTTAGCTGACTCAATCATCTCCGACTTAAGTGCTCGTGTAATTTCACTGTACTTGCCTTCAAAGAAAAATGAAACATTATCAACGAGCTTTTTATATTCTTCCTGTGTTATCTTATTATCACACGGTGCGTTACACAAGTCTATCTGATAGTTAAGACATGGACCGTCCATTCTCTTACAATCTCTGACCTTAAAAATGGTTTTAAGAAATTTAACCAACTTTCGGAGTGTTGTAGCTTCTGGAAATGGTCCATAATAATAAGATCCATCATCTAGTACTCTGCGGGTTATGAGTACCCGGGGAAAAGTTTCATTGGTTACTTTGATGTATGGATATCTCTTATCATCCTTTAATCTTATATTGTACCTGGGCATATGCTTTTTAATCAGATTAGATTCTAGTATTAACGCCTCTTTCTCTGTGTCAGTTACCATGTATTCTAAATGATGGAACTGTTTCATAAGCGCCCTAGTTTTAGGATCAAGATCGTTTCTGAAGTAGGATTTAACCCTCTTTTTTAGGGATTTTGCCTTCCCAACGTACAGAATATGATCAGAAGAATCCTTCATCATATAAACACCAGGTACCAGTGGAAGATCATCTGGATCATTGCTTTTTATAGCCAAAATATTCATCTCGCAAATTTAACATTGAGTAGTTTTGTAATATTTCCAATTATGTATAATCAAAAAAAAATCATTATCCAAATTTTTTTTATATCATCTCTAAAATATTTATATAACATAAGGTTATATTAATAGTATAATATTATCAGAAGTAATTATTAAAAAGTGATTATTAAAGATTATAATAAATATCATTTATAAAGAAATAATTAAATATCAAACTTACATGTGAAAATCCCATTTTAATAGCTAAGCCTGCTTAAATTATCTATTTCTAAATTACACCTGCAATATTTGTATTTTCTTATTTTTTAAGAGGAATTAAAAAATGTCAGAATTTAAACTTATATCAGCTTACAAACCATTAGGAGACCAACCAAAGGCAATTCAATCCCTTTCTAATGGGTTAAAAAATGGTCTTAAACATCAGACACTACTGGGTGTAACAGGTTCGGGTAAAACCTTTACAATGGCCAACGTAATCCAGGAAGTTCAAAAGCCAACCCTGGTAATATCCCATAACAAAACATTGGCAGCACAGCTTTATGAGGAGTTCAAGGAGTTCTTTCCTGATAATGCAGTTGAGTACTTCGTAAGTTACTACGATTATTATCAACCAGAAGCATATATTGCACAGTCTGATACCTACATTGACAAAGAAGCCTCAATTAACGATGAGATCGACATGATGAGGCATTCAACCACACAATCCCTCTTATCTAGAGATGATGTGATAGTTGTCAGCAGTGTTTCCTGCATATATGGTATAGGATCCCCTGAAGATTACGGTGGACTGGTGCTTTCAATTCAAGTGGGGGACACCATTGGAAGAGAGAAGATCATATCTACACTGGTACAGATGCAGTACGAGCGAAACGACATAGATTTCAGCAGAGGTAAGTTCAGGGTACGGGGAGATGTAATTGAAATACACCCGGCACATGGAAATACAGCAATACGTATTGAGCTGTTCGGTGATGAAGTGGATGCAATATCAACGATGGATCCACTTCTGGGTAAAGTTAAAAGGGAAATGGACAGAATTGTAGTATTTCCTGCCAAACACTTTGTGACATCCAAGAATAAGATCAAAACAGCTGTAAACGATATTGAAAAAGAACTTGAAGAGAGATTGGTTGTGCTGCACTCACAGAACAAGCTTGTAGAAGCCCAAAGATTAGAGCAGAGAACACGTTTCGATCTAGAAATGCTACAGGAAATGGGATACTGTACAGGAATAGAAAACTATTCAATGCACCTTTCAGGAAGAACATGGGGAGAAACACCATACACATTACTTAAATACTTCCCAGACGACTTTTTAACCATTATTGATGAATCACATGTCACTGTACCCCAGATCGGAGGAATGTATGCAGGGGACAGATCACGTAAAGATTCTCTGGTAGATTATGGTTTCCGACTACCATCAGCACGTGAAAATCGGCCTCTGAATTTCCCTGAATTTGAAATGTTACAGAATCAAGTGCTCTACGTATCTGCAACACCATCCAAGTACGAGCTTGGAATGACCCAGAACCTTGTTGAACAGATCATAAGACCTACCGGACTTGTTGATCCGGAGATAATAATTAAACCAGTCGTTGGACAGGTAGATCATCTTCTGGGAGAGATTAAACGAAAAGTTAAGGATAATCAAAGGATCCTTGTAACCACCCTCACAAAAAAAATGGCCGAAGACCTGACAGATTACTACGCTAAGGTAGGAATTAAAGTGAGGTACCTTCACTCTGATATAACAACCCTAGAAAGGATAGATATTATAGATGAACTTCGAAGGGGTTCATTTGACTGTTTAATAGGAGTTAACCTTTTAAGAGAAGGATTAGACCTACCAGAAGTGTCCCTTGTGGGTATATTGGATGCTGATAAAGAAGGATTCCTTAGATCGCAAACTTCACTTATACAGACCATAGGCAGGGCATCAAGAAACATTGACGGCCAAGTAGTGATTTACGCTGATAAAATAACCGAATCGATAAGATCAGCTGTTGAAATAACTAACAACAGAAGAAAAGTCCAGATCGCATATAACGAGAAACATGGGATAAAACCTAAGTCAGTTGTGAGAACTGTTAAAGAAAAAAGGAAAAAAGATTTAAAACTTAAAGATAATGTTAAAAATATTCCTAAGGATGAATTAGTACTAATAATACAGGATTTAGAAGAAGAAATGAAAATGGCATCCCTAAAACTTGACTTTGAATCAGCTGCCAAGATCAGGGATCAGATACAATTTTTAGAAGGAGTTTCAAAGTAATGAACACCACAACAGCCAGAAAGGGTATGATAAATATTAAAGGAGCACGTGAGCACAACCTAAAAAATATTGAACTCACCCTTCCACGAGATAAGTTTCTAGTGATTACAGGTATTAGTGGATCAGGTAAATCATCCCTTGCCTTTGATACAATCTACGCTGAGGGACAGCGGAGATATGTTGAATCATTATCAGCATATGCAAGACAATTTCTGGGTCAGATGAAAAAACCGGAGGTTGATTATATTGAAGGTCTTTCCCCTGCAATATCCATAGACCAGAAAACAACCCGAATGAACCCAAGATCTACTGTGGGTACAGTTACAGAAATATATGATTATTTCCGTCTATTGTTTGCCCGGGTTGGTACACCTCACTGTTATAAATGTGGAAAAGAAATATCACAGCAAACAGCAGGACAGATCGTTGATTCCATCCTAACTGAAGAGGAAGATACCAAAATACAAATTTTAGCACCTGTTGTTAAGGACAGGAAGGGAGAACATCACAAGGTGTTTGAAGACCTGAAAAAGAAGGGTTTTGTTAGGGTGAGGGTTGACGGTGAAATATCAAATCTTGAAAACGATTTTGAGTTGGATAAAAACCGTAAACATTCTGTTGAAGTGGTTGTTGATAGACTCATAATAAGATCCGACGAGGATTTCAAAAAAAGGCTAGCAGATTCTGTTGAAACAGCTTTAGAACTTGGAGAAGGTTTGGTAATAGTTTCCTACATGGAAGATGATGGCAGCTCCATGGATAAGATATTCAGCGAACACTTCGCATGCACAGAATGTGGAATAAACTTTGAAGAGATAAGTCCCAGGATGTTTTCATTTAACAGTCCCCATGGAGCATGTCCAGAGTGTAACGGACTTGGAAGTAAACTTGAAATAGACACTGACTTTGTTGTACCAGATAAATACCTTTCACTTAATGAAGGTGCAATTTTACCTTGGAGCAAATCCGGTAACAAGGACAATTATTACAATCATATGCTCCGTGCTGTTGCTCATCACTATGGTTTCAGTATGGACACCCCATTTGAAGAACTTCCAGATATATACCAGAAATATATACTTTACGGAACCCCAGATAAGGTACAATTCAATTTTAGACGAAGGAATAGGCAGTACAAAGTTAATAGACGTTTTGAAGGTGTTGTGAAAAGGATGGAACGTCTCTTCATGGAAACCCAATCAAACTACATGAGAAACTATGTTGGCAAATTCATGAGCGATCGTAAATGTCCTGTTTGTAAAGGTACTCGTCTGCGCCCTGAGAGCAGATCTGTTACAGTGAGTGGTAAAACCATTTCAGAAGTAGTTGAAATGCCCATTAAGGCATCTAAAAAGTTTTTTGACGAAGTGGAATTGAACGAGATGGAACTTTACATAGCCAAAGAAATATTAAAGGAAATAAAAGAACGTCTGAAATTCCTTGCAGACGTTGGTCTTGATTACATCACACTTAATAGGTCTTCTGGTACCTTGTCAGGAGGAGAAGCACAGCGTATACGCCTTGCAACACAGATAGGTTCGGGTCTGGTTGGAGTTCTTTACATACTAGATGAACCCAGTATAGGTCTGCATCAAAGAGACAATGCAAGACTTATTGAAACATTAAAAAGACTCAGAGACATTGGAAACACCCTTATAGTAGTTGAACATGATGAAGAAACCATAATGTCTGCTGATCATGTTGTTGATATAGGACCAGGTGCAGGTGAACATGGGGGAAGGGTAATTGCCGAAGGTACACCGATGGAAATAATGGAAAACCCGGAATCAATTACAGGCAGATATTTATCACGTGTTGAGACCATACACGTACCGGAAAGAAGACATACACCCAATGGAAACTATGTAACAGTGAAAGGTGCAAGACAAAATAACCTTAAGGGAATTGATGTGAAATTCCCACTAGGTGTCTTCACTTGTATAACAGGAGTATCAGGATCCGGTAAAAGTACTCTAATTAATGATGTTCTATACAAGGGTGTTAATGGAAAGTTAAGCCGAAAGAACATGCTAGCAGGTAAACACGACGACATCACCGGGATTGACAATTTAGATAAAGTAATAATTATTGACCAATCACCAATAGGGCGTACTCCACGCTCAAATTCAGCCACTTATACTGGAGTATTCACTTATATTAGAGAAATATTCGCTCAAACATTAGCTGCAAAAAACAGGGGTTACAAACCGGGTAGGTTCAGTTTCAATGTTAAAGGGGGTCGTTGTGAGGCTTGTAGTGGTGATGGGATTATTAAAATCGAAATGCATTTTCTAGCCGATGTTTATGTACCGTGTGAAGTTTGTCAGGGTAAACGTTATAACAGAGAAACCCTCGACGTTCGCTACAAGGGTAAAAACATAGCAGAAGTTCTTGACATGACAGTTGAAGAATCACTTGAGTTCTTCAAAAACATTCCCAAGATTCATAAAAAGCTCAAAACACTTGACGATGTGGGTTTAGGTTACATAAAACTCGGACAACCGGCAACAACACTTTCTGGTGGTGAAGCTCAGCGAGTGAAATTGGCTAAGGAATTGAGCCGTCAAAGCACTGGAAAAACATTGTACATATTAGACGAACCAACAACAGGACTTCACTTCGCAGATATTAAAAAACTTTTAGATGTGCTTGGAAGGCTCAGAGACTCAGGGAACACGGTTCTTGTAATTGAACACAATTTGGATGTTATAAAAACTGCGGATCATATTATAGACCTTGGACCTGAAGGTGGAGATGAGGGAGGTTATGTTGTTGCTGAAGGAACTCCTGAAGAAATAGCTGAAGGCACCAGCTACACAGGAAACTATTTAAAAGGTGTTTTAGAAGATGTTAAACCACAATTAACTGGAGAGATGATTAAGGAAGATGAAGCAGTTAAAACATCTTCTAAAAATAAGTAGTTGGGAACTTGTTTTCTATGATTTTTTTTTTAATTGAAAGGTTTAAAAACATAAGGATTATATATTAGTTGAAAAATAGAATAAATTATTATGAACACTAGTTTTAATAGACATAGTTGTATTCGATTTAATTTTTCAATATTCATCTATATAATCAGTTTTATAGACTCATACATTGATATGCTCGTTTCATATTTTCGAATCGTATTCTTAGACTACCAAATAGAAAAATTAAAAGGAGATTTCACATGTTAATCAGTTATACTCTACTTGCACTCCCTTCATTAGATCCGATTAATGGGGTATTGAATGCAGCAGACTTCTTCGGTTTGTTATTGTTGTTAATGGTAGTTTTAATGATTGCACTTTTAACAGAGAGAATTGAAAAGGTAAGATCTTTAAGAAGTTTAAACCATGAACTAAAAAGAGAAGCAGTTAAACTTGAAGATGCAAATAACGAACTTGAAGCATTTGCATACTCTGTATCTCACGACCTTAGAGTGCCTTTAAGAGCAATTGATGGGTTTTCAAGAATTGTGATTGAGGATTATGAAAATAAATTAGATGAAGAGGGAATTCGACTACTAAACGTTGTAAGGGATAACACTAAAAAGATGGGTCAGCTAATCGATGATATACTCTTATTATCACGAGCAGGACGACAAGAAATGAAATTTATAGAACTGGATATGAGTTCCCTTGCAAAAAATATTTATCGCGATTTTAATCAGGACACAGAAGGAAGAAGTATAATTTTCACTGTAGATGATCTTCCAAGAGCCAAAGCAGACCGAGCACTCATAACACAGGTTTTTACTAATCTTATAGGTAATGCCATAAAATTTACGCAGGAAAAACCGAATGCAAAGATTGAAGTTAGTTTCGACTATGATGAAGACGACTACATTTACTATGTAAAGGATAACGGTGCAGGTTTTGATATGAAATATTATGATAAACTATTCGGTCTTTTCCAGCGATTACACACCCAAGAAGAGTTTAAAGGAACTGGTGTGGGACTATCAATTGTACAACGTATAATCAGTAGGCATGGCGGTCGTGTTTGGGGAGAAGGAGAGATTGGTAAAGGTGCAACTATTTATTTCTCACTTCCTAAAAAAATAGATTAAATGAAATTGGATTATCAATAATTTTTGGAGGAAAATTAATGACCAATGAGGAAACTGAGACCATAGAAGAAACTGAAAGCATAGACGAAACAGAAATTCTTTTAGTAGAGGACAATCCAACAGATGCAGAACTAACAATGAGGGCTCTAAAGAGGAAAAACTTAATTAATAAGTTGGTATGGGTAAAAGATGGAGCAGAAGCTCTTGATTTTCTATTTGCCAAGGGCAAATATTCAAATAGAAATGTAGAAGACCTCCCAAAGCTGATCCTTCTAGATCTCAGAATGCCCAAGGTTGATGGTCTCGAAGTACTGCATGAAATCAAGGCAGATGAAAGAACTAGAAAGATTCCTGTAGTTATTTTAACTTCTTCAAAAGAAGACAGAGACATTGTAGAAAGCTATAAGTTGGGTGTTAACAGTTACGTAAGCAAACCAGTTGAATTTGACGAATTTATAGATGCAGTCTCAACAATGGGTTTTTACTGGATACTGATTAACAAACCGCCTTCTGAGGTACCACATGGCACAGATTAAGATATTACTTGTGGAAGATGTAGAACTAGATGCAGAACTTACAGAACACGAATTAAAACGTGCTCATATTGATTTTATTTTTAAACGCGTTGAAGAAGAATCTGATTTTAGGCGGGAACTTCAAGTATTCCAACCCGACCTGATACTTGCAGATCATTCCCTCCCACATTTTGATGGTGTTTCAGCACTTAAAATAAGCAAAGAATTATCTCCTGACACCCCTTTTATTTTCGTTAGTGGTAAAATAGGAGAGGATTTTGCAGTTGAAATGCTTAAGGAAGGAGCAACAGATTACGTACTTAAAAGCAATCTTCCAAAACTGGGTCATGCTGTTCAAAGGGCATTGAATGAGTATAATGAGCAGATAAAACTTAAAAAAGCTCGAGATGCACTAATGGAAAGTGAAACTAAATACAGAACTCTTTTTGAAAAAAATAAAAATCCTATTATTGTTTTCGATGAAGATGGTAATTTCAAGGATTCCAATGAAGCAGCAATAGAGTTTATGGAAGTGAGCAGGGATGAATTATTATCAAAAAACCTTTCAGACTTCATTTTGTACAATAATGATGTTAAAACTATTAGAGATAAGGAATTCTGGATTAAAGGGGAGATATTAGAAGTAAAATTTAATATCAATGGTAAATGCAAGATTTTAGAACTCACAATAACACCTGTTTATCTAAAAGATAAAAACATTGTATTTGGTGTGGGAAACGACATCACCGAACGTAAAAAGGCAGAAAATGAGATTTTAAGATCTTTGAAAGAAAAAGAACTTTTATTAAGGGAAATCCATCATCGAGTTAAGAATAACTTGCAAATCATCTCAACCCTTCTAACTCTCCAATCATCACAGTCTAAGAAGAATAATGTTAACGATCTATATAAAGAAAGCCAAAACCGTATCCAATCCATAGCACTCATACATGAAAACCTTTACCACTCAGAAGATCTTGCTCATATCAATTTTGAAGCATATACCAAAGGACTCATAACCGATTTATTCGATTCCTATGGAGTTAATGCTAGTAAAATAAAACTGAATCTACAGATAGAGGAAGTTACATTGGGTATAGAAACTGCTATACCTTGTGGTCTGATCATTAACGAACTGGTTTCAAACTCATTGAAACATGGATTCAATAATAAAGAAACTGGACTTGTTAGTGTAGTTCTTCATAAACTTGATAAAGGTAAATACGCCCTAAACGTGAGTGATAACGGCGCTCCATTTTCAAATAATTTAGATGTTCTTTCAAACGATTCTTTAGGCTTAGAAATAATAAAAAACTTGGTAGATCAACTTGATGCTAGCCTATCATTTAATAAGGACAATAAAGAGTTTGAAATAATTTTTAAAGAACTACTATACAAGGAGAGAATGTAATGGGTAACGAACGAATAATGATTGTGGAGGATGAAAGTATAGTTGCCATGGGAATGAAACATAAACTAGAGGATCTGGGCTACAGAGTTGTTGGTGTAGAAGCTACTGGTGATGGGGCAGTTGAAACAGCATTAAAAACAGAACCAGACCTTATTCTTATGGACATAGTACTTAAAGGAGATATGGATGGTATTGAAGCTGCCCAAAAAATACACTGTCGACTTGACACACCAATTATTTATATAACAGCTTACTCGGATGAGGAAGTTTTAAGACGGGCCAGAATAACCGAACCATATGGATATATATTAAAACCGTTTAAAAAAAGTGAAGTAAATGCCAACATCCAAATGGCAATATTCAAACACGAAAGTGATAAGAAAAAGAGTGAAATAATCAAAAAAAGGATATTAGCTGATTTTTACGATTTTATTTTAACTGCCATGCCTACAAGTAGTACGAGTTCGGACATCGAAATGAGACAGTTGTTATTGAAGGTTTTTGCTGAACGTCTAGACGAAGATCTCTACCCTAAATTCGTTGAAGAACTACGTCCCGATGAAATTGAAGATAACGAAACACTCTTCATTGAATATATGAACTGGCTTTCTGATCTTTTCAGAGACTTTGGTATTAAAACCATGGTAACCCCTAAAGAAAACAGATTTTATCTGGAATTTTTTAACTGTCCATGGTTGGAAGATGCCAAATCTAAACCTATATTCTGCCTTAACTGTCAGGCTATGATGAAAAGCAGCTATGACTGGACAGGACTTAATGGAGACATGGAAAGAAGGTCTACCATAGCAGATGGATCACCCTCATGCAGATTTCAGTTTAAAAAATCATAATTTAATATTCAATTAAATCCCTTAATGAATGTCCAAATCCCATACAAAAAAAAATAAATTTGCCATTAATTATATAATATAGTTAAGGTGATGTATGATGTCAAATGATATTGGAACAGTTTTCATGGTTAAAACAGATAATCGGACTGAGGGGATACGTAATCTTTTAGAAAATTATGATATGGCAGATTTCAATAACAAAAATATTGCATTGAAGGCCAACTTCAACAGTGCAGATCCATTTCCAGCATCATCACATCCCGACACAGTCCAGACCCTAGTTAGATGTATTAAGAATCACAAACCATCAAATATAATTCTTGCAGAAAGAAGCGGTATGGGTAACACAAGAGATGTCCTCGAACAAATGAAAATAATAGAGTTAGGAAAAAAAGAGGACTTTGAAGTCAGGGTTCTAGATGAAGAGGATATTGATGGATGGTTAAAAATAGATAGTGAAGGTAACCACTGGCTTAGAGGTTTTTATATTTCAAAGATATTTACGGATGCTGATAAGGTAGTTCAAACATGCTGCCTCAAGGCCCACCGGTTCGGAGGACATTTTACACTTTCACTCAAAAATTCTGTCGGAATTGTGGCCAAGAGGGTTCCGGGAGGAGTCTATAATTACATGGGAGAACTTCATATATCTCCTTACCAGAGGAGTATGATTGCAGAGATAAACAATAATTACGATGTTGACTTGATCTTAATGGATGGAATGAAAGCATTTGTAGACAAAGGACCTGAACAGGGACATGTTGTAGAACCAAATTTAATTATGATGTCTGATGATAGGATTGCAATCGACGCAGTAGGAATTGCAATATTAAGACATTATGGCACAACCAGGGATATTTCAAAAGGCAATATATTTGAACTCGAACAAATTAAAAGGGCAGCTGAACTAGATATCGGCGTCAATAGTACTGATAAAATAAAAATTGTTGGACTCAATGCAGAAAGCGAAGCTGTTGCTGGAGAATTGGAGCAAATATTACAAGACAAGTAAGTAATATTGCACGAATTAGATTAATTGTAATACTGGCGAATTCTTACAACGAGATTAAAGTCAATCATAGATTAAGTCCTTATTGACAACTTTTCCACCAATTAATACTGAAATAATCACCCCAACACCACTAATAACTGCAAAAACGATAAATGCTGTTTTTAAACTGAATAAAAAAGTGGAAAAGTTTGATGGAATGATCTGTACACTTCCAAGAAACGTTGCAAATATAAACAACATAATACCAAGGCTCAGTGTCTGGCCAACATAGATCATGGTTGAAAGTGTTGCGGACCCCATACCATAATCTCTTCCTTCAACACTTCCAATAAATCTATTGGTTGTTGGTGATGAGAAAAGACCTAAACCTATACCTACCAAAACCAATCCTGTAATCGGAATCCATAAACCGGTATTAAAACTTAATTGTGATAGTATTAGTAATCCCAGTGTTGTAATGACCATTCCAACCACTGAAAATATTCTGTTTTCAAACCGGTCAGATAATCTGCCAACAGGGGTGGATAATAAAGCCACCATCAAGGGTTGTACTGATATTATTAAAGCAGTAAGTTGAGGACCTAAATAGAGTATATCCTGAAAGTAAAGACTTAGAAGTGTCCACATGGCTGTAGTGGCTATATTCATTAAAAGGAGGGCTAGGGCTGAAAGGGTAGATATTCTTTTTCTAAAAATACTAAGACGTAGAATAGGATTGAGAGATTTTTTTTCATTTATTAGAAAGATGGAAACCCCAATTACTCCAATAAGAAGTATAATCCTCCCAATATCAGTTTGTAAAGTAGAAAAACCGTACAATACAGCAACTATTGATAATGTATAAATTATAGAACCCCTTATTTCAAATTTCTCACCTGCAGAACCACTCCACTCACCTGGAAGCCTCATCTTTATAAGAGTAAAAAGTAACATACCAAAAGGTACATTAAACAGGAAAATACTTCTCCAACCAAAGTTTTGAGCCAGAAAACCTCCTAATAGAGGACCTAAAAAAAGTCCTATATACACGGATGTAACGTATATTCCTAATGCTTCACCCCTCTGATCTGATGGGTAAACGCTGCTTAGAAGTGCAACGCCTGTCGCAAATATCATTGAACATCCAAGACCCTGCATGAAACTGAAGATGATTAAAAAAATTCCAGATGTTGAAAGACTGGCTAACAATGAAGCCAGTGTATAAATAAGCACACCATATGTGAAAATTTTTTTCCGACCTACAATATCTCCTAAACGTCCAAATGGAAGTATAAATGCAGCGTTAGCTAAAACAAATACGGTAGGAATCCAGCTGAGCAATATTATATTAACTGCCAAATCTTTCTGAATAATTGGCAGTGCAATATTCAGTGAGGAGCCCATGAATGGGATTAGAAAGGAACCAAGTGCAACAACCAGGAGTGCTGTATTTCTTACTTTCTTTTCGTGAATTTTATCAATATCCATTTTGATCAGAAATATTATTACATTCATACATCTTAAACATTCATAACAATCATAAAATCACTGAAACATCCACATTCAGATATCCATCTAATTCAATGGTTTAATTGTAACCAGTTTTTTTATAAACTAATAAAAGTAGTGATTTAATAAACAAAAGAATTAATAAGTAATTTAATGAATAAATGACAACCGAAGTGGTTTAAATGAGCCTTATAATGACATATATTGGAAGAAAAGGATGCGTAATAGCTGGAGATAAAAGAAGGATAGGATTTTATGGACCAGAACAAGCAAGAGAAAAACTTGAAGAAGAACTCTATTCAGGAAAGATCAAAACCCGTGAAGAACTTGTTAAAAGAGCTGTTGAACATGGTATAACTCTTAATATATCTAATGATGCCGAAAAAGTTCGTGAAATAGGAGATGTGGTTGTTGGTGAAGTAAGGTCAAAAACTACCTACGAAACCAAACGTAAAAGAATTTATGCAACAACAGGTGTATTCAATATAATTGAACTTTTAGGATCCGATATAAAAACGATTAAAAGCGGTGAAAGTTCTATAATAGTTTTTGGAAATAAATATACCCAGCAGATGGCTGAAAAGTCGATAAAAAAATACTGGAAATCAAAAATAAATCTTATTACCATTGGAAAGATTTTTGAATCCGTAATGGAAGAAGTTGCAAATGAAACACCATCTGTAAGCCCAAAATATGATGTTATAATTAAATATCCGATAATTGATACTAAAGAAGCAAAGGAACTACTTAGAAGTACCATACTCCAAGATGTTAAGGAACTTGAAAAGTGGCGTAACGAGCTCCAGGAAAACATGATCAAAACATCTCAAAACATTCAAATGGCAACTAAGATAATAATACAAGGAAATATAGGTACTGTAACATATGTGAAGGATAATGAAATTGGCATACGCCTCGAAGAAGGTGTAGAAGCCCTTGATACAGATTGGAATATTTTAGCAAAACCATCTGAAACTATTAAAATGAATGTTAAAAACCAATCTAATGTTTCAAAAGGAGATTTGGTAGTGATTGAGAATGAAGATCTGCGTATTAAAAGAAATAAAGAATCAGTGATCTGTGAATTCATATTATGTAAGGCTGAATAAAATAATAAGAACAAATAAATACAATTTATAATTGGCAAAATATAATTCTTAAATTTTTGTATAAAATATCTAAGATAAATGTAAACGAGGTTTAAAATATGAAACTGATATTTTTAGGAAGTGGTGGTGGACGCTTTCGCGACCATAACCCAGAAGAGGATGACAGGCGGATTTAGAATTGAAGATATAGATGGGAAAAATATCCATGTAGACCCTGGACCAGGAGCCCTTGTCAGAACTTATCAGTTCGGATTAAATCCTATGAAAGTGAACATTCTAATGGTATCTCACTCCCACACAGACCATTACACCGATGCAGAGGTACTTCTTGAGGCAATGACCAAGGGGATGACACGGAAGCGTGGTACTGTTGTGGGTAGCAGGAGCGTTATTGAAGGTTATGAGAGATGGGGACCTTGTATATCCAAATATCATCTCAGCAAACCAGAAGTTGTTGTGATGGAAGAGGGAGACCATAGAAGATTTGATAAATTAGATGTAACAGCTACTAAGACGCTGCATGGTGATCCTATGGCAGTTGGTTTTAAAATAGAATATGATAATTTTACAATATCATACACATCAGACACCGAGTACTTTCCAGAACTTCACCAACATCACGACTGTGCAGATGTATTAATTGCTAGTGTGATAAGGGCAGGAAGTGAAAGAATTAGGGGGCATATGTCTGTGGATGACTTTGAAGCGTTAGTTAAAGAAGTTTCACCTAAAATGGCGATCATGACACATTTGGGTATGAAGTTCATCATGGAACATCCCGAAAGGGAGGCAAATAGGGTGACACAAAATACAGGAGTTAAAACAATAGCAGCTCGTGATGGCATGCGTATTGATCTTGAAGACTTTAAAACAAAACAACCAACCTTAGACCAATTCTAGAATCATTTAAAAAATTTTGATAATCTTAAGGATAAATTTAAATTCAATACAATAAATATAACAAAAAATGCCTCGGTGGCTCAGTCTGGTAGAGCGCGTGATTCGTAATCTCGTGGTCGTGGGTTCAATTCCCACCCGAGGCTCTGCTTTTTTTTATGTTTAAGGGTTTTTAAATAGTTTTTAAATCAAATAAAGCATATTGAATGTGAAAACATGAAAAGAATAACT
>PMMV01000050.1 GCA_003162115.1 Methanobacterium sp. | reverse complement strand
ATCCATATCTCGTCCTTTCATCTATCTTCCCTAGAATAAATATAATTTAAGGTTGTTTTTTATTAACTTTTCGTGTCAATTTCGAGTTAGATCAGTGATAAAATTATATAATGAAATATATAAATTATTAAAATAAATCTATGAAATAGTTAAAATTAATGGCATTAAATCATGGATAATGGACCATAATTAGGCTAAAATAAAAGAGGAATTGTAGTAAGGCTTAACAGAAAGTTACATACAAGTTAGATACTAATTAATATTATAACTGCAATTAGATATTTTTATATATCTTAACGCTATTATAATTATATTCCATAACAATTTTTATTAGAAAAAGTTATTTATTTAGATATTTTTACTTGATCTGGTGTATAAATGGTTTTAATAGCACAAAATAATCTTCAGTTTATCCTAGAATTTGCAATTCTAATGCAGATCGCGATAGTGATACTTTTCAATCTTTTGAAAATATCATTGAGTCGTGTTATGCTATTCTCATTGGTTTTAGCTATTGGACTGACAGTACTTTTCAGTTTTGATATGTTTGCTTTATTCATACCCTTCCTCGGCTTGCACGAGTTTACACATACCTATGGTCCTATTGCTGTCATGGTTATTGTATCAGCCTGGGCTGCATTATCAACAATGAGCGAAGTAGGAATAGGAGTTTTGAGCATCAAAAGGTTTGTATTTCTTCTAATAATTATTATAACCATTGTTGGCGGATTAGTTCACAGGGACTTCCTTATATTATGGCTTATAGGCCTTATATTAGGATTTTTCCTTATTTCAAAATCTTTCCGTCAAAAATCTTTTTTAACAGCTCGGAGGATCATAGCTGTTTTAGGTGTGATAGTTGTTGGATTCACATCTTTAGAATTATTATCAAGACTCCTTTCCATGCCGATACTCAGTCCAGTATTAAGAATCGATAGAATCTTAGAAAACGCAATACCCAGTCTGAATCTGGTTATACACAATACAACACTCTTTGGACACGTCCAAGGCAGTTCATATTGGGGATCAACAGATACTGGAAGTTCCAGTGGTTATATAGCTCTGCCTGTATTTATTATATTGGCTTTTGGACTTCCATATCAAATATTCTTTGGAACGCTTGTTACAAAGAAGGACATAATTGATTACTTCGTACCTGGTATTTACGGTGTTGCATTTGACTTTGGATACATTGTTTTAATACTCCTACTCATTTGGTGTATCTTTGTAATTTTCGTAGGATTAAAAATACTATCCGATTACAGAGATAAAAGAGAAAGGGGAAATAAAAATTATTTAGGGCGAGAAGCTCTACTCATTGGTTCGCTCACAGCATTCGCATCCCAAGCGATCCTTGGGTTATTTATAATAAACCGTGCAATAAATGGAACTGCCATGGTCACCTTCATATTCCTTAGTGGAATGGTCATAGCTCACTTAATAATGGTTAAAAGAAATTGATCCATCCAATTATTAATCCTATTTTTTTTAAATTAATTTTTTTATATCAACGTGACACTTTACCAACAGGTGCGAAATATATAACAAACTCCTCATCACCGTCTACACGAAGGAGTTCATCAGCATACTCCTGGTCATAGGCTGCAATTGCACAAGTACCCGAATTTATAGCTTCACAGGCAAGATAAAGATTCTGTCCTACATGACCTGCATCCAATGCTATTACTTTATGAGAAACAGGGCCATAACGCCATTCCATACGGTGAGGTATTGCAGTCCAGATAAAGGTTACTGCTGAAAGTCCTGCAAACTGCTGTCCAAATGTTGCATTGATAAGTTTTTGATTCAGTTCATTTTCTTTGAATTCTAGGATCAGCTGATGTGAAAGAGGCAAATATCTATAAACACCCTTTTCAAGTCCATCTACATTAAAAACTGCAAGATATGTTTCCATTGAATGACGACAGCCAGCTGATGGCACATTACGAAAGGTATTTCCTCCTTCAACTAAACGCACTCCCTGGGTTGCCCATAATAAAAATGATAATTCTTCCAATGTCAGTGGATCTCCAATATAATTTCTATGGCTTATACGATTTTTCACAGCCCGTGCCAGAGGAATTTTAAATATTTTTTCCCAATTCTCCTCTACTACTAGATCAATTAAATCAGCATTTTCGGGATATGGTTTTTGAACTGGCGGAGCATCAACACCATTGTTCTGTTCGGTTTTTGAAAAGTCTAAAGACTTTCTAATGCTGTCTTTTAAAAAATAACGATTTTTTTTAATCAAATCTTCGAGATTGTCATCCATTGTTAAACACCATTTGCGAATTGATAAATTAAATATGTAATATTGGTTATGAACTTTAGAAAATAATTTTTTTTGCAATTAAAATAAATAAAATTAATTTTTGGAATACTACATATTTTTGGGATTGTAATGGGAATTATAATTTGTATAAAAAAAAATTTAATCAAAAAATAGAAAGAAAAAATTTTAGGGGCTTATTATTAATTTTATCCTTCTACTTTTTGAGCTGGTGGAGCCGGTGAAATTATCATGAATAATCCAGTTATTACCAGCCATAAACCAATAATAAAGGCTAGATATAATGGGTTTAATGCGTAAACTCCGATTATGATGTAAAGTATACCCAGTATTATTCCTAGAATTCCACCCCATCTGCCAGCACTACCCTGACCAGATACCAGGCTTATTATTCCTGATATTATTAGGAAAAGTCCGCCTATGTAGATAATTAAACCAACAAGAATACTGAATGCAAGTATCTTCCCAAATAAACCTATACCAACAATTATACCTAAAATTCCCAGTATTAAAGCGGCTATACTAATACCTTTATTGGAGCCCCATATTTCGAAACTCTGGGCAAGTAACCACACACCAATAAAAATAAGTCCAATACCGACTATACTACTAAGTAATAAAACACTTATCAAGGGAAATGCTATCACAATTAAACCTAGAAGTATAGCTAGAATACCTAACAATACATTTCTTCCTTCAGCCATTTATCACTACCTCCAATCGTACTGTTATAAAATGCCCCATAATAATATTCTGTTTAGGGTTATATATTTTTTATGGTCTACTTTAAAGATGGTAGTCGATATTTCAGAAAAACTTATTTAAACCAAGATATTACGATTCCTAAGACGATTTTTAGTTGAAATGGTACTATCATCGGTATAATTAGTAATTGTATATCTGTTTTGCATCTGCACCTTCTATTTTGAACTGGGAATTTAAAAATTCAACCTTCTCAATCACTATTTTAATCATGTTCATATTTATTGGCATTGATCTTATAACATCGACATTTAGTCCCTTTGATTTTAAAACAGAACTGTATTCTTCACTATCATCTTCAACCATGGATGCATGTCCTGTTATTTGCATGCCTTTAAGGTTGTTCATTCCTGTGTAGTCTTCATAAACAGCTACTGAAACATCTTTATTTAAAAGTAAATTTGCAAACTTCTCCCCACCTTCACTTAAAAGGTATAAGAAACCTTCAATGTAGTTGTATTCGATAGGTGTTGATCTTACCCTGTCTGAATGGGATGTTGCAAGTGTGCATGTGTTATGAGATTTTAAGAACTCTTCAATAGCCATTTTTGCAGTGTTCTCATCTAATGAAACTAATAGATCGTCTTTATGAGATTTGAGCTTCATAGAATAATTTACAACTTCTTCCTGATTGTAAAAGTCCATGTCCGCTAATGGTAGTTTAACCAGTTTTAAAAACTCTTTTATCAGGCCCTGATCTTCTTCGTCGAGTTTATCTATTATTAATCTGCCTCCAATAGCTTTCATACTTAAAGCCTTAATATTCATAAATTCTTCAAGTGATCTAAGCTGGTCTAATCCACCATTTTTGTCTAGACATGNNAGACATGTACAGAAGAGTGATACGGGTTTTTCTTTTAACCAATCTCTATTTTTATCTACAAATTCAATTAGTGATGGTTCCAGTTTTTCCTGGTAGACGGGCGATCCAATAACAACAAATTCAAATTCTCTATACTCTGGTTTAAATTCATCCACGCTACAGTAAATAGCAGGTCCTGTAATAAGCGCTATTATTCTGGCAGCATCCTTTGTTGATCCGTACTTACTGCTGTACAAAACTAATGTTCTAATCATCTCATACTTCCCTCCAACGTTATATCTTAACTAAACAACAATCTAAATTAATTTAGTTTATAGTCTTTGAACTATTTATTCAGTCTTAGTTTACACATCTTTTCTATGATCTATTTCAGATATAGCAAACTCCACAATTTGTCTTACCATTAAACTATCGTCTTTGGTGGCAAGTTCAAGCTGTTTGAGCGCTGTTTTATCTCCAACTGATGACAGGGCAAGTGCTGCTCCGTATCTTACACTGTCCTTTTCATCGTTGAGCATGTTTAACAAAGGCTCCATTGCACGGCGATCATCTAAAATTCCCAGTGAAAGAGCTGCAGCCTCCCTGACATGCCAATCATCGTCATTTAGACATTTTATTAGGGGCACAACAGCAAGTTTATCTCCAATTTCACCTAATGCTTCTGCAGATTCTTCACGAACTCTCCACTGGCTATTTTCTAAATTTCTGATGAAAAAGTTCATTCTAGGATACTCTTCTGACAAAATAATTCCTCCCTTATTTTAATATCAATAAAAAATCATATAAATTTATTTAAATATTTATTCTATGTCTTGATAAAATAGTAAAAAAAAAATTTTCTATAAATTCTAATTTTTTATAATGGAAACTTAAAATTTATTTTAATGCTTGGAAAATGTCAAAGAAATGATTATAATTCTACACCTATAAACAGCGTTATATCTTTACTATCACCCTATTACATTCTAGCAAAAAATTATAAACAGATCAAATTATATAATATAAATGGGTGATAATAAATGTCTGAAATA
>PMMV01000045.1:6100-8087 GCA_003162115.1 Methanobacterium sp. | reverse complement strand
CCAGTTGATGAACCGATTGCACCTATTGTTATACCCCATAGCACTGCTAAGAGTGGTAGTGGGAACGGGTGGTTGAATCCTGTGACTGGTAATGTCATGAGATATGATAATCCTACAATACTAAATGTAACTATAAATCCATGTCCTGCTATTGGTCCTAAGTGGCTGGTAATAACATCTATGAACACTGGTTGATGAAACTGAGATTGACCAGTTATTCTACCTAAGTAAGATGTTGTTGCAAATGCGGTATGGAAAAGCGCTGCTATGAATCCACCTGCAGCTATTGACATTATAACTGGTAGGTGTACTGAACCTATAAGAACAAATGCTACTGAACCTGCTATACCTGCTAGGGTACCCATCTGTACCGGTTCACCGGATATAGCCTTGTTGAAAATCCTGTGAAGGTTTCCCATCTGAGGTGCTAGTTGAACCTGTGAGTTAGGGTTACTCATTGAACCTGTATCAGATTCTAAGTCTTCTGCGGCCCCAGCAATGGTTGCAGCTGCGCCCATTAGAGCCACAATACCTAATCCTGTTATATAAGGGTCCATGTTATTCCTCCTTCTTTTTAAAAAATATAAAAAAATAGGTGTATGCGTAACACCTATTTATTTAGCTGGAGAGATAAGAGCTCTTTCTCCATCTGGTTCGAATTCTCTTAATGCACCTTTAGCGAACTCTGAACGTACTTTTGTGAAGTCGAACGTTAAGTTGTCGTCTGCAAATGCGATTTTAACCAGAGGGTTAAATACAAATGCATCTCCACGTGCTGCGTGTGCTGACTGGGATATACCTGCGTATTCTCCCTGGTGNNCTTAGTCCAGTCTGTGCGTTTCCGGTTGCGAATCCAGTTGAACAACCTGCTGCAGCTGCAACTATGGATGCCCTCTGTGATCCACCGAATATGGTTTCTAAGAGTGCTGGGTATTCTTCGAACTGTTCTAGTGCGTAGAATGTAACTTCTGATCCTACGTCCAGTACTGTGTCCATGGTGTTTGGTGCTTCAGTCATTCCGAATTTGTCTTCGACGTATTCTTTACCGTAGTATGTGAAGTCGTCTAAGATGTTGTCGGTGTACGCAGCTGTTGCGTACTGAGTGAATCCTACTCCACCTGACATGTAGGAACCGAGCCAGATCTGATCGTAGAGCATTGCTCCTGCAGCAACTACATCGAGTGTTACCTTAACTGGGTCGTCAGGGTTAACTCTTGAGGACTGAACTATGTCAGCTAGGAAACCGAATGGTATTCCACCAGGTTCGTTTTCTCCTCTTGCTCTCCTCTGTGGTAGTGCTGTACCCATGTGTACTACTTCTGCGTGTTTTGCAGCGTAAGCGAAGTCACCAGTAGCGGCTTCTCCTGCTGCCTGTTTGTATGCAGAAATCATGGACATACCGACCTGCATAGCAGACCATCTTGAGGTTGTACCACCGTCACAGGTTCTTGATACTATAGTTGGGATCCTGACAATCTGCCAGATACCGTCTCCAACTTNNTCCAACTTCAGCTTTGAGAACTTCTGCCTGATCTCCTGGGAACATTTTGTTAATGTTTACCATGTATCTAGGGTCGATTTCGTCAGCTATTTCATCGTTACCAGTGAAACATTTCACGTAACTGTCTTGCACCAGATATGGGTTGGTTTCAACCATATGTTCCTGTACAACTGCTGCACCAGGCATAGCGTGGTTTACAGTTTCAAGGTAGTTGGTGATGGTTTCTGGGCTAACTTCTTTACCTAACCTTTTTTCAATAACGTTGTGTGCTGTGTTCATTCCTACAATAACAGTTCTCCTTATGTCATCCCAAAACTGCTGCATTGCAGCGTTGTTGACGAAGTGTAAATCGTCACCTTCAACATACGTATCTGTGGTAGAGACCTGATAAGGCATGAGGACCCTCTGTCCCAATGGTGTACCTACATCTGGGTCGTACATAGGAATTCCACGTTTTTTAGCTATTTCTTTACCAGCTGCAACGAA
>PMMV01000045.1:0-6017 GCA_003162115.1 Methanobacterium sp. | reverse complement strand
ACTGGTTCATCTAATTCGTCACCGATCTGGTTTTTGACTGATTCGACGTTTCCTGTAGATTTGTTTAACATTTGCCTTCTGAGCATGTCAAACATCATACCGTCTTCATCGAGCCTTAATGCGTGTCCGTGAACAGTTTTTCCTCTAATTCCTGTTCTTGCAGGATCGAAGAATTCTGTTTCCAGGAGTTCTTTTGAGACTTTTTCGAGGTCTCTTTCCCTTGTTTCTATAATTTGCCTTCCTGATAGTGTACCAGCGTCAGCGCCTCTGTATCTACATAGGTATGCTCTTGACCTTGCAAATGGTTGTGCTGGAGCAAAGTACATTGAGTCGGTAAACTGAATGTATCTTACCCTGTCACCTGCTTTTGCACCGTCAAGTGCTTCGACCATTTCTCTTACTGGGTCTTCTGGTTCGTCCATTTCTTCTAGTGGTGGGTGTACGCTAGGGTATTCCTCACCAGGAGCTCTGTGACCTAATATTTTTACTACATCTTCGTCTGAGATTTCCCTCAATTTCTCGAGGTCGTAATCAGGGTTGCATAAATTCCTTCTGTTCTGTGCAACCTTGCTTGTTCCGGGATAGTATTGTGCCATATTCATGCACCTCCTAATGCTAACTTAATTTTTCGAATTATTTCATCCAATTTGTCTTGGGGACACGTTTCGCCTCTAATAACTCCGCTTATTATATCCACAATTTCACCTTTGGTATTTGGTTCATTGGGCATAACTGATGCCTGTTTTAACACCGATCTTAGCAAAATCTTCAAAATCTACAGGATATTCGCATATCACAACACATGGCCTGTTCACATGTCTTAAAATTAGTCTGGCTTTGTATATGATGTGATGTCTCACACCACCCAGGTGAACCACTACCAAACGGAATCTCTTTATTTGCTCGATCTCCTTTGGAGTGAGCCCAAAAAGACTGCCTGAACCCGCTGATGGGGCATCCTGCGGTACGCCAGCACCTGCATTTAAAACTAAGTGTGCTTGTCTGTATGTTGGCCTCGCGTAAAGCAAAGGTTATTTCACAGACTGGCTTGGTTATGTGCCTCCTTCCTGGAGACATTGCAATTGCCAAAACTTCACTTCCACACTCTGCAAATGTTCCTCTCTGGGCTATTCCTCCTCCTTCGCCCATTCCCATGGTTTCTCTGCAGTCAACAACGTGTGTGGTTTTTCCGATCATTTTTCTTCTTTCCTTTTAAGTATTGTTGCCCTTTCCTTGAGCAGTGCGTTTTGATCCGTTAAACCTACCATTTCTTCGGGTAGGTCAGTTAGAGCTTCGCCATACTTTAACTGGTCTGAAACTGTTTTATGTTTCCTTATGAACGTTCCAACGTGAACGTTAAATCCAAAAGGAAGGTTGTCCTCACATTTTAATCGTACTTCGTCGATGGTTTCTTCGTTGTCGATTTCCATTAGTACTCTTCCAGTTTTTACTTGTAAATCTATTTCTTCTCCTTTGATGTTGATTTTCTTGCGGTCTGGGTTTGTATCTTCTGAAGGAAGTCTTTGTCCTTGTAGAACTATTTTTTTTACGCCTTCAATTTCATCAAGAGCATTTAGTAGGCTCTCTGTGGTATCTGCGCTTAATAATCTGTGTGGAAAGATCTCGATGTCCATTTAAATTTTTACCCCCAAGGGTGGATTTATTTAGAGTTTACCTTTAATGTCGACTGCTGCCTCGTTCACATATTTCAGTGGGTTTCGGAATTCGTCAACTTGGCTGAATACATCTTTTATTAATCCGGAGGTTGCTTCTGGGGAGAACAGTTGTGTTCCTGCGTCTAAAGCCATAGCTGCGGCTACGCATGGTATAGCGAAACCTTTACTGTGCCTTGTGACGATGTGGTTTCCGTTGAATATACCTGGGCCTCCGCCACCGTAAATTGAGTGGCTAAAGAAGGAGAATCCTACAGCTGTACCTTCAACTCTACCGAAGTCTACGCTTGGTAATCCTGTTTCGAACTCAAGAATATCGTTGTAGTATAGAAGTGTAGATGATACACCCTGAGCAGCTCTTGCAGCACCTTGGTTTACCATAGTAGCTGCTAACATACCGGCTGCTGCGTATGCATTCCATTTTGCCATGTCGTCAGTTCCGTAGACTTTGAATCCGTTTAGATCTTTTTCTACACCGATTACTCCGTCTGCTTTGGATCTGTCGATCATATCGTTTATTACTGAACCGACTGTACCTTCTTTACCGTTAGCTTTAACAAGGTCGAAAACCATGTTATCAGCGTTCATTCCCTGGTATGCCAGTCCTAGTAAATGCATTCTTTCAAATTTACCTACTGCGTCACCCATTTCAAACATTGCTGCCTGTTCCAGTATGCTGGAAAGTGCTGCGGTGTTCATGGTGTTTTTGAGTGTAGTAGCTACAACGTGGTTGACCATGATGTTCCTTAAGGAATAACCTGGTCCCTCTAGTTTCTGAGGTACGTCAAGCATGGTTGCTAAGCTTCCACCCATGTAATCAACTGATTGTGGGTATCTTCCTAAAATAGCTCCTTTAACCATGTTTGCATCGTACATGCTCACGCCACATACATCGATTATTGCCTGGATAAATGCCTGAGCAGTTACCAGTGGAGCTGCTGAATATTCAGCTGCAGCTTCGAATCTAGCTTGTGGAATCTGGACAAGTGCCCTCTTACCACCAACTAATAATTCAACGTTTGTGTCGTCACCTTCGTCAACCATTATCATTTCTTTTGCTTTAGCTGCTATAGCGTCCGCATTGCCAACGATGTCGATGTCGAGTTCTCTACCTAAGATTTTGCCTCCACCGAGTTTACCGGCTTTTAAAGCGTTTTCTGCACCCTCTAGGTTTACAGCTACAGTCCTTTTAATACCTTGTACGATTGCTTTAATCGCAGGGTTCCTCAATGGACTGAGGGCTTCTAGCGGGACCTGCTCTTCAACGAGATTTCCTCTGTCGTCGTACAAGTCGATCTTATCATCAAACTTTGCCATTTTTTCCCTCCTACGCATTCTTGTACACCAATTTCATGCACCAATTCAAATTCGTGACCAGATGNNTCAAAATTCCTTATTTTACTCGTTTAAAAGGTGGTTAATATACAGATTATAGCAGATGTAGGTGGAATACCCGGTAAAGACTGCAGAGGATTTTGTAAATACTGCTATTTCAGGAAAGTGAAAGAACAAGATCCCTTTGGATGCAGATTCTGCACCCCCGGTAGAGTAGGATGCGAAAGTTGCACTACAGGTATTAGAGAAGTGAAAAACGAGTTTATCCATCCATTTATGGTAGTCGGGTCAGTACAAAATTCTCTTATGATGGGAGATATCAAAGACAGCAATATAAAAGTTAACATCAGCGGTGGAGGGGACGTGAGCTGTTATCCCCACCTCATGGAAGTTGCAACTGCATTCAACCAATTCAATCTTCCAATGCATCTTGGATACACCAGTGGAAAAGGTATCGATGATAACAAGATGGCAGAAGAACTAATATCCCTTGGAGTGGACGAGGTAACCTTTACTGTGTTCTCAACGGACCAGAAAATGAGGGAAAATTGGACTGGAGATGCTACAAAAGGGGAATCTTTAAAGGCCTTAAAACTTTTCTGTGAAACAGCTGAAGTTCATGCAGCTTCTGTTATCATTCCTGGTGTAAATGACGGCGAAAAACTGTTTGAAACTTGTAGCACACTTGAAGATTGGGGTGCAAAGGCGTTTATACTCATGAGATTCGCTAATTTCAGAAATCAAGGACTAATTCTTGGAAATGAACCAATACTCGATGATGTGACTCCCAATACGCTTCAAGAATTTGAAGATTTGGTGCGGAAGATAAATAAAGAGTTCAACTTACGTGTAACAGGAACACCACTTTGTGACCCTGAAAATGACACTCCCTTTGCAATTTCAAAGGAAAAAAATAGCAAATATTTAGATATTCTCACTGATGTTACGTCCGAAGCAACAATATTAACCAGCAGCATTGCAGCACCTTTTATAGATAAAATAATAAAGCGTATTGATGCAGACGATCTTGTAAACGTAGTTGCTGTAGACCAGGATATTGGCTGTCTCATGACACAAAGGGATCTCGAAGATGTGGATCTAAAAGAACTTAAAGATACTGTTCTAATACCCGGACGCGCATTAGTACATGATAAAATGGCTCATGATATCTTGAGTCGTGATGGTGTTGACAGGATCGTTGCTAGAGGTCCTGAAAAACTTTCTGTGGATGGGGAAATGAGCGGGACTCTGAGCAAAGAAGATGTACTTAAAAAAGAATTAATAGCCTTTGAAGATCTTCTAGAAGCTATAAATTTCTTTGGAGTTCGAAAGAAATAATCTAAATTTTCTTAAATATTTTATTATTCTTATTTTTCATTTGTCATTGTAAATTTTAAAGTAGTATATATTTAGTTGAAATTATTCTACAATGAATAAATAAGTCTGAATTTGAGTAAAGATTATAATTTAAATTCCCTTCCATATTCTGTTTCTTAAATTCTAAATTATACTGGATCTATAATCTTTTATAAGGTAGTACTTGGATTGCTCTGTCTGTGCAAGTGAAACATGGATCACATTGTACTATGGCAAGTTGTGCATCAGTAATATGATGACCTACACAAGCATACTGCATAGCCCCAATATTTGTTATTGATGGTGTTCTTACGATTGAATGTCTAACCCTACCTTCTTCAATTGCATATGAATGATAGAGAGTTCCTCTTGGTGCTTCAATGTAACTTTTTGTAATCGATACATCATTCATCTCCCAGCTCCTGTTAGTGATTTTGCCCTCAGGAAGTTGTGTAATTGCCTGTCTAATGATTTTTATTGCCTCCAGAATTTCGAAAACACGTACTAAAAGATTCGATTTGACATCACCATCATCTTGTGTAATTATATCAAATTCAAATGGATCATACTCTTTCATGTTCATTCTAATATCCTTTGCTACTCCAGTTGCACGTAGGGTAGGGCCACTGGTTCCAAGTTTTATTGCATCTTCCTGTGGCAATGCTCCTACACCAGTAATTCTAGACATAATCATAGGATCGGATACAAATCTTTCAGCAAATTCTGTTATTTTTGTTTCAACTGTATCCATTCCTTCTTTGATCTTCTGGACTCTCATTTGATCAAGATCGCAGCGAGGTCTTATCCCTCCAATGATGCTAACACCATATTGCACACGGTTTCCACCAATCATTCTTAAAAGTTCCATTACTGTTTCCCTGATGTAGAATAATCTCATAGCAAAGGTTTCATGTCCCATAACTTCACATCCATGGGCTAAATATAACATGTGGCTATGCAATCTTTCTAATTCTGCCATTATGATTCTGATATATTTGGCCCTTTCGGGTACGTCTATTTTCAGGGCTTTTTCAGCAACCAATACAGAGTTCCAGAGATGAACGTTGGAGCAAATACCACATATCTTCTCTGTTAAGCTGTTGGCTTTCTCCACAGGTAATCCTTCCATTATCCTTTCAATACCTCTGTGATTAATTCCAATATTTATCTCTGCATCCCTAACTATTTCATCTTCAACAAACAATCTTACCCTGTATGGTTCAATTGCTGCAGAATGTACCGGCCCCATTGTTATTTCAGTTTCAATAACAGTTTTGTTAGGGATTTTATCATTTTCCATTAAATACACCTTCTAAATCTTATTTACATCCTTTTTGCAGGATCTAACAATATTGCTGCAATTACAATACCTACAGCTAAAATTGCCACATATATTTTAAACATATTTTAAATCACCATTTTCAAAAAAATTTGAATTTAAATAAAAAGTAAACTTCAATATTCATAGACAATGAGAAAGATTAATTATTTTTTAAGCATCTTTTTTTTCTCTTTGAGGGTTAAATCATCTACAATTGACTGTGGAAGTCCTGTTTTGAGGATTTTTCCTCCGCGCATTATAGATGCCCTGTCACATACATCTAGAACAAATTCCATATCATGGCTGATTATGAGAAATGTCTGATTCATTTC